>CAYGMR010000050.1:0-17390 GCA_964350725.1 uncultured Ardenticatenaceae bacterium
GATAACACGCAAGGGACCAGGTTCGTTCGCCCGTTTGCTGATTGTAGCTTCATCCAGGATTGTATTAAAGCGATTACCGGCGGGGGGGGCGATGATATACGGCCGTTTCCCCTCCAAAAATCCACGTACCGAATCCCAGGTCGTTTGGCTGTTGCAGATAAATCCGTCAACCGAGCGTAGATAACGACCTTCGATATGTGCATACAACTTTCGCTGCCATGGTGGCCACATTTCATTGCAGCGCAAATGATGGACAATGCTGATGATGGGATACTCAATGCGGGTGCGCAGCTTTGGGTTTAACCAAAATAGAGATGGATGGTTTAATTCATCTTGCAAAAGGATGTCAAATGGTGTTGTTGCCAGCCGCTGGTGTAGTTTTTTGGAGAAATTATGTGACAGGTGACGGCCGTAATTTGACCACGGCAACGAAATTATCTCAACTTGATCACCATTTTTTCGCAAAGTATCTACAAGCTGACGATCATAAAGATACCCGCCCGATAAAGTGTCCAAACTCCCATAAATAATTAGTCCAATATACAAAATAAAATTCGTGTCATGCTTGTTATCAGATGGTAACAGTTACATGGAGTAGACATGGAGATTCATGGAGAGGTTTTGGAGAGGAGGTTTTGAAGATAACCTGTTTTTGATCGGCTTGTGCTGTGCCATATAACTCCTCCCATTTCTCCGTGAAACTCTGTTTGTTCTCTGTGTCCCTCCGTGTTCCTATCATTATCTGAATAATTGTAAAAGGAATGATTAACCCTGGCTCACCTGTAACGGCAAACGGTAACTCGCCCAGGCAATCTCGTTTTCCCATAATTTAATCGTGATAGCGGCCAAGTTTTCTGCATGGATATGGGCGGCTAGAGCTTGACAAAAGATGCGCGAAAAAAGCTCGATACTGGGATTCAGATTCTCGAATTCGGGCAGATCGTTGAGGGTTTTATCACGATAACGATCCACCAAACGCTCTAACCCGCGTTCAATGTCGACAATATCAACCAGATAGCCATGTTGGTCGAGCGTGCTGCCTTCAAGCTGCACTTCGACCACATAATGATGTGAATGCCATTGGTTTTCCAGTCCCCAATCGCCTCCAATTAAAAAATGTTGGGCTACAAAATCACGTTTAACAGCAACGGTATACATAAGTTTCCTTGTTTTAGCTGGTCAGCCAATCAGCCAGTTAGCTTATCTGTCAAGTCCTGAATTGCTGACTAGCTCTATCAATATTTAAAAATAATTTGCAAATTGTTTTGCGGCGCTTGATCAAGCTGGTTGTAGGCTTTTGCGGCCTGGCTCAGAGGTAGACATTGGGTAATCAAACGTTCGGGCTGAATGCTGGCGAGCATTTGTAGAGCCACTTCCAGGCGGCGTTTTTTATCGAAACGGCCGTTCCACTGCGGCGCGATCTGGCTGACCTGGCTGCTGATTAACTTGATGTGATTGCGGTGAAAATGACCACCCAAATCAATTGCTGCGCGTTTGTCTCCATACCACGAACCAACTAACACACGCCCACTAAAACCTGTGATATTAATTGCCTGCTCGAGTGCTGCTGGATTACCACTTAATTCAAAGGTTAGGTCTGTACCAAAATACGGCCGTTTCTTTGCATAGCCACGTACTGATTCAACAACATCTGTTTCTGCGGGATCAAAAACAGCATCTGCGCCAAGTTTTTTTGACCATTCACGGCGTAATGAAAATCGATCCAGTGTGACCAGGCTGTTCAAAGGCATGTTGCTCAATAAAGCAGTCGTTAACAAACCCACAACCCCTTGACCCAAAACAGCCACCCGCTCACCGATCATTGGCTGTCCATCCATTAGAAAGGATACGGCCGTTTCCATATTTGGTAGGAATACGGCCGTTTCAGCACTCATTTCGTCAGGCAGCACAGTCAACTCATTTGGGTGGGCGACAAAATGGCTGGCATGGGGTTGGAAAGCAAACACAAGCTTGCCCAACCAGTTTGCCTCAACGTTTGCTCCTAAGCTAATAACTTGTCCAACTGCGGCATAGCCATATTGGAGGGGGTAGGTGTTTGTTCCTGATAAAGCGGGAATGGTGGTGTCAACGGCCGTGCCCGTTGGCACCTGTCCCCGATAAAATAACAGCTCCGTCCCTGCACTAACCCCGCTAACCACAGTTTGCACCAAAACCTCATCCCTGTCTGGTTGAGGCACAACTCCTTCACGAATTTCTACTCGATAAGGCTCAATAAAAAAAAGCTTTGTGCAAGAACGCATACAGATTTATGGCTCCCAATTTAAGTGCAACCCAATATGTTTTGTCGTATTGCTCATGGCCGTGTCTCCTGACCGTGCCATATTTGTACTCGTCAAATCTTGTTGGCTAGCCACAAGTTTTGTAGCGAGCTTTAATGCTTATTTGCGGCGTTTAACACGGCTCAATAACAGAGCCACCCCACCAAGCAAGGCTGCTCCGATAGCGACATTTCGCATAGGTGAGCTGCCTGAAGCTTTCACCCCTTTCGCCATAACCGGCATAGCCGCAATTTTTTCACCAGCTTCTGTACGAACTCTTTCAAAATAGGCAGGATCGTTACGCAGTTTCTCGGCCAATGCACGTTTTTCTACCAAATCATCATCCGTAATAAAATCTTCAAAAGAGCGCAGACCCGCGATTTGGAATTGATGTTTTTTGAACAAGCGATAAATTTCTTTCACCCGCTCCACACTGATGTTGCGACCTAATGTGTAATCCTCGAAACGGCCGTCCATCGCCAACAGCGCTGTTTCTGCCAGGCAAGCATACGCTGTTTTGGGCGGTAGTCCGATATCATAACCAAAGTCAATATCACCTGGAATCAAGACCTCGCCACTTTCAATCACCAACACATCAGGCCGCAGTGCCGCCTCTTTGGGATTGATGTCTGGCGGACGGGCTACATCACAAATTACTGCGCCTGGCTTACATTTGCTGATATCGACAATGCGTTGGCCAAAAGCGGAGGTTGCTGTCACAATCAAATCGCATTCTGGTAATAGTTCATCGGGGCGAGTGGCAATCGCAACTTTGGAACCCGGTGTTTCCGCTTGAATCGTGCGTTTTAACTCAATTAAACGTTCTGGTTCGATAGATACCAACACAACATCATAAATCGCTTGTGCCAGCAAACGCGAACAAACAGCCCCGATAGATCCAGTCGCACCGATAATCATCACCTTGCCTTTTGTCAGGTCGGTCGCTCCCATTTTTATGACAGCTTGTTTGGCCGCTTCTAAGGTTGCGGCTACGGTGAGGCTGTTACCACTTGTGATGGCGATATCAGATTCATTGGCAACCGTAATGCCTGCATCCCCTACCACACTGGTAAATGCACCCAAGCCCATCAAGCGCGCACCGCGCCGTTCAGACATGAGCACCGCTTTGTGTAGTCGATCATACGTGAAACGCTCGCCATGTTTCATCATTTGGCGCGGTGTCGCTGCCAAACTGATCAGAGTACCCTCGATACGCTGCCCGGTTGTGGGCGATTGCCCGCCCGTGATGCGTGAAACATACATCGGTGGCATGTAGGCGGCCACGGCTTCGACTAAATTATCAGGTAGAAAACGTGTCCAGCGAAAGGATGGATGTTTATGGATAAAGCTCACATTGAGTGGATGGATGACAAAGGCAAAGCGGTTAATATTACTTTCTTCTGGTTGTAAATAACGCACACATGGCTGCCAATCAATGGTTGCGAGCAGGTCTAGATACGTGTCTTCAGATAATGGTTTGTCTGGATCAGAGCGTAATGCCACAAGGACAGCCTCAACTGTGGCTGCAGACCATCGTCCCAACTCCCCTTTTTCACCAAGCGCAGGCATCATAGTTACCAGAATATTGGCACCGCGTTCGCGTAAATCATCTACATCTTCTTCGGTTGCCTGATCGACGAGGATGGTTTTATGCTTGAGCTCTGGTGGTGCATAGCGGCGAATTGCGCCGATGTCACCAGCCAGCAAATCGGCCCATTCAAACGCTTCGGTATAACGGGGGGTGCCGGGCGTGCCCGGTTGTGGTGTAATGCGCCGGAAAGGTTGCTCTTTGAGCTGTTCTAATGTGGGCGCTGCTGCTTGAGCCAGCGTGATTTTGCTGCCTACACCCGGAAAATTGGGCATGGCAAAATACAAGATTGGATCGGCATACCGAATTTGTGGACTGCGTCGTTCTAACGCGGCTGCTAAGCCATTATGATTGAGACCGGGCACCATGAGTATCCGTTTTTGGCTGAAGATGCCAGGTTCGGCGCGGTCTGCCAAAATGATTCCCCAGCGTTCCAAGCCCGCACGTATGCTACGGCCGTCTACAACAGGCGTTTCTTTAGCTATTCCCCGCAAAGAGCCTCCCACCACATGTGTTTGTTTGCTGTTCCCTAGTTCAAGGATATCAGGATAGCCATCAAGTCCGATGGCATCGACTTGGCCATCATAAGTCTGGATTAATTCTTTAACTTTTTCCGCGTCGCCATTTGCACCTGCATATTGAATGCGAATATCTTGGTCCAGGAATTGAACAGTTTCAGTTGATTCGCCCTGGTTCAAATGAATAATAAGAACTTGTTTCATGAGATTTCTACCTCTCACCGGTTTAGGTAAACCGCGATAAATCTTTTGAAATAGATTGTTCGTTGAATCGCGGTTTCCTTACACCAGTTTGCCTAAATAATTTGTATGGCGGAGTTGAATGTTTCTGTTCGCCATGAATTTTAGTAGACACATATGCCTACGCTTACATAGCATACGCAAAGGACTCTAATTCGTCTAGAGGAATTTTGATTTTGTGGCAATGAGTTTGGGTTTTGAGTAGAAACGATAAACTAAAAACGACGAGTTTTCTGAATTGACCCTAAATTGTCACCAATAAATTGGCACAATGACTCTTTTGTGGTATATAATCTCAATTATTCGTCATGAAAATGCTAAAAATCGCATTTTCGAACCAAAGACGAATAGAAGAGGATTTTTCAAGTAAACATGCAAGAACGAAAATTTCGCCATTTTAAAAACTTGAGTTATAGTTGTGTGGTCAAGGACGAAGAGGTATAGTTTTGAACCCAAATCAAAACTTCGACTTAACAAACAAAACTAGCGAGGGTACCCACACATCATGACTCATTTGCTTGAAGTAAACAATCTTGTAACCCGTTTCTATACAGAGGCGGGCGTTGTTCATGCTGTAAACGGGATATCATATACTCTTGATGAAGGCGAATCAATGGGCATTGTGGGCGAGAGTGGCTCAGGAAAGTCTGTTGGTGTGTTATCCATCATGGGATTGATTCCCACTCCACCGGGTAAGGTGGAAGACGGCGAAGTTATATTCGGCGACCGTGATATTTTGAAGTTGTCTAATGATCAAATGCGGCGCGTGAGGGGGCGTGAAATCGCGATGATTTTCCAAGACCCTATGACTTCGTTAAATCCGGTGCTTACCATTGGTCGTCAAATGACGGAATCTTTGAAACTGCACTTGGGTATGAATGACGAACAAGCTAAACAGCGTGCCGTTGAAATGCTCGAACTTGTCGGTATTCCAAATGCTGAAGATCGACTTTCCGATTATCCGCACCAATATTCAGGTGGCCAACGACAACGTATCATGATTGCCATGGGTTTATCATGTAATCCCTCAGTCGTCATTGCTGATGAACCAACAACAGCGCTAGATGTCACTATTCAAGCCCAAATTGTCGAACTCTTTAAACAACTACAAGAAAAATTAGGTATGGCCGTTATCTGGATCACACATGATTTAGGTGTGGTAGCCGGTATGGTTGATAAACTGGCTGTGATGTATTCGGGTTTTATCGTTGAAAAAGGCTCAGTACGTGATCTCTACTATAGTCCGCGTCATCCATATACACTAGGACTGTTGCAAGCGATGCCCCAATTGGAGGTTCAGGCGAAAGAGCGGCTGGCATCTATCAAAGGTTTACCACCAGATTTGCTGCAAGAACCCAAATTTTGTCCTTTCAGTCCGCGCTGTCCTTATGCGATAGATAAATGTCGTGAAGAGAATCCTACGCTGATTGATATTGGTCCCAATCATCAGGCTGCATGTTGGCGTTGGGAAGAACTCCGTGATGGATTGCGATTTGGAGAAGAGTTATGAAACGGGCGATAGGCGAAAAACCACTGATCAAAGTAACCAATTTAAAAAAACATTTCCCTATTATGCGTGGTGTGTTCCGGCGACAAGTTGGTGCTGTGCAAGCAGTTGATGGGGTTTCGTTTGAGATTTATGAAGGCGAGACATTAGGGCTTGTAGGCGAAAGCGGCTGCGGAAAGTCCACAACTGGGCGTGTGATTTTACAATTGCTTGAAGCGACAGAAGGAAGTGTTGTTTTCCAGGGACAAGAGCTCACAGAGTTGAATAAAACAGAAGTTCGACGCGCACGGCGGCAAATGCAAATGATCTTCCAGGATCCGTATGCCTCGTTGAACCCCCGTATGACTGTGGGCAACATTATTGGTGAACCACTTGAAATCCACGGCATGGGCAATAAAAAAGAACGTATAGCTCGTGTACAAGATCTGTTAAAAGTAGTTGGATTGAATCCCTATTTTGTCAATCGCTATCCCCATGAATTTTCTGGTGGCCAACGCCAGCGAATAGGTGTCGCACGTGCGTTAGCAACCAACCCTTCATTTATCGTTGCTGATGAACCAATTTCTGCCTTAGATGTGTCTATTCAGGCACAAGTTGTCAACATGCTTGATGATTTGAAGGCAGAGTTGGGCTTGACCTATCTATTTATCGCCCATGATTTATCCATGGTGCGCTATATCAGTGATCGCGTTGCAGTGATGTATTTAGGACGTATCGTTGAATTGGGAATTACGGATGAGGTATATACACATCCTTTGCACCCCTATACCCAGGCATTACTTTCTGCCATCCCGCAACCTGATCCAGACAAAGAAGTTACACGACAACGAATTTTGTTAGAAGGTGACGTGCCCAGTCCGGCTAATCCACCTTCAGGTTGTCGTTTTCACACTCGTTGTGGGTATACAACTGATATTTGCCGCGAAGAAGACCCCGAATATCGTAATCTTGGCGGTGAAGGGATGCACTCCCATTGGGTGGCTTGTCATCATGCTGAACAATTTGATTAATGGTGGGTTTCAACTGAGTTGAAGCGCCATGTATGAACAGATGTCATTCCTGCTCGCGCAGGAAAGACAAGAAAAACGTAGCACGGTCTCCAGATCGCGCCCGTTCTTAATTGAGTACAAATCGGATTCTCTTTAAGGAGGTGATGCTGTAGAGAAGAAATAAGCGTATGTCGAATTACCCTATTACGATTTACCCTATTTAGTTTGATTCTATTAGAGATTTCCAATTATTTGGAGGAGGTTAATCCAAAAAATGCTTAAGAAAACAGGTTTATTGTTGTTTGCCCTGATGTTAGTTGGGGTACTGTTGGTTGCTTGCCAACCCGAAACGATTACCGAAACCGTTGAGGTTCCGGTAGAAGTAACCCGTGTTGTTACTGAAACGGTTGTTGAAGAAGGCGAAACTGTAGAAGTGACGCGTGTTGTCACAGAAACGGTTATTGAAGAAGTTGAAGCCGAACCGGAAATGGCGGATCAACCAGTGACCTTACGCTGGAACTTCGGCACCGAGCCGCCATCACTGGATCCGTCGCTAGCGACTGATACAACTTCCATTGATGTGGTTTCCAATGTCTTTATGGGTTTGACAATCAGTGATCCGGTAACAGGTGAGGTGCTACCGCATCTGGCAACCGACTGGTCGACAAGCGATGATGGCTTGGAATATACTTTTAATATGCGCGATGATGTTCCTTGGGTACAGTACGATCCGACAACAGGCGAAACTACACAAGTAACTGACGAAGATGGCAATCCGCGCTTTGTCAACGCCCATGATGTTGTATACGGTGTGAAACGTACACTCGATCCAGTAACAGCATCTACCTATGCCTATGTATTGTATAACGTCAAGAATGGCGCAGCTGTTAACGGTGGTGAAGAAGGCGTGACCGTAGATGATCTCGGCGTAGAAGCTGTAGATGACTACACCGTGAAGTTCACCCTTGAAAATCCGGCCGGTTATTTCCCCTCCATCGCAGGTATGTGGGTTGCGAATGCAATGCCGCAGTGGGCGATTGACGAATGGGGCAATAAATGGACCGAGGCTGGCCTGATTAACACCAGTGGCCCCTATGTTTTGGAAGAGTGGATCCATGGTGGTACCTTGAATAT
Organism: uncultured Ardenticatenaceae bacterium; assembly: GCA_964350725.1. Taxonomy (GTDB): domain Bacteria; phylum Chloroflexota; class Anaerolineae; order Promineifilales; family Promineifilaceae; genus JAACFF01. Next base: position 8,256 of record CAYGMR010000050.1, read on the forward strand.
GGTGAAGAACCCCTTGTGGCCGGACGCCGACCAAGTAGAGATTGAACGCATTGAAGGCGTAATGATCACCGAAGCTTCAACTTCTTTCGCGATGTATGAGAACAATGAGCTGGATACAGCCGGCGTTCCGCTGCCTGAGATGGATCGCGTACAAGCCGATCCGACATTAGGTTCTGAGCTGCTGATTGCGCCAACTCCTTGTACTTATGTATACGGTTTCGTAAACACCAAGGCACCATTTGATGATGCACGTGTACGTACCGCTTTCGCACAATCCATTGATCGTCAAAGCTTAATTGACAATGTACTCAAGGGCGGCCAGATTCCGGCAACATCCTTTGCCCCTCCAGGTATCTTTGGTGCCCCAGAACCAGGTACAGTTGGTTTACCGTATGATGTCGAGGCTGCCAATGCTTCTTTACAAGAGTATCTTGATGAGCAAGGCTTGACCATTGATGACTTTAATGAACTCGGGATTACTTTGATGCACAATACCAGCGAAGGTCATGCTAGTATTGCCGCTGCTATCCAGCAGATGTGGAAAGATAACTTGGGCGTCGACGTTAGTGTAGAGAACCAAGAATGGAAAGTTTATCTGGATACTATTGATAAAACGACACCAGTTGAAGAAGCTCCCCACATTTACCGTTATGGTTGGTGTGCTGACTATGCTGATGAAAACAACTGGGTTCATGAGGTTTGGAATTCACAAGCCGGGGCCAATGGCCTACGCCGTAATTGCTCCGATGCCAATTGCACCACTATTGGAACATCCGAATTTGATGAGCTCACTGCTCAGGCTGGTGCCGAGCAAGATCCCGCTGTACGTGCTGAGTTGTATGCTCGGGCAGAGGAGATTCTCGCTGTTGACGAAGCGGCCTACGCGCCAATTTATCATTACACATTGGTACAAGTTAATAAGCCATGGCTGACCCGCAACAACCCACCGGTTGGAGGTAATGACTTCTTCCGCTGGACAATTGACGCGGAAGCTCAGGCAGAAGCATTGGGCAACTAAATAGTTGTTCGTGTAACTAATAGTTGTGTGACTAATGGTTGGGCAACTATTAGTTGGGTAATTAATTGGTGTTCTACCATTTAATTACTGTTAGCTAGTAGAGCAGACCCTAAGCGTTTTTACAACCGAAGGTTGTTAAACCCTTAGGGTCTGCGTGGCAGGAGATAGCAATGACAACATACATCATCCGTCGAATTTTAGGATTTATCCCCGTTCTTTTGGGCGTAATGTTATTTACTTTTGTAATGGTGCGCTCTATTCCTGGGGGGCCGTTTGATTCAGAAAAGCCAATGCCACCGGCGGTAAGAGCTAACCATGAAGCCCAATATCACCTGGATTGGCCGATAGGCAAGCAGTTTTTATCATATGTGCTTGGTGATGATATTGTCGCTGTTATCACTGGGGATCCAGAGGCTGCAAATGGTACCTCCCGAGGCATCATTCGTGGCGATTTTGGGCTTTCTTTGCAATATAAAGGCCAGAAGGTGAGCGACATCATAGCCGGCACATTACCAATTTCAGCGCAATTAGGTGTTATGACGTTGATGTTTGCGCTAATAATAGGTATTCCCTTAGGGACGATTGCTGCGCTTCGACAAAATAGCTGGGTTGATTATACGGCAACTTTTGGGGCAATATTTTTTCTTTCAGTGAGCAATATCGTTCTTGCTCCTATTCTGATCTGGATTTTTGCCTTAAGATTAGGTTGGCTACCTGTAGCTGGATGGGGCTCTAAGCCACCGTTTTTGTTAGGGTTTTTACCTAATCCTTCAGATTGGACCGTTGATTATTTAACACATGCGCTTTTACCCGTATTTGCTTTGGGAACAGCCTCTGCGGCAACCATTTCACGTCTGACGCGGGCGACACTATTGCAGGTTATTCGTGAGGATTATATTCGCACTGCGCGCGCCAAGGGTTTACATGAACGTGTTGTTGTATCCGTCCATGCCTTAAAAAACAGCCTTATCCCGGTTGTAACGATTCTAGGCCCGTTATTAGCTGCACTGGTTACAGGGACGTTTATTATTGAACAGTTCTTTGGTATTAACGGTTTAGGGAAACATTTTGTCCAAAGTATAACGAATCGGGATTATACGCTTTTGATGGCTGTTACTTTGTTGTATTCATTTTTTTTGGTTGCGGCCAACTTGATGGTCGATATTAGTTATGCGTGGATCGATCCTCGAATTCGTTTTGATTAAGGTTTTTCCTTAACCGAGTACCGAGTATGGTAGACAACAATTCTTTTAACAGAGACCGACTCTGAGCGTGAGTTACTAGGGAGATAATCACATGGCTGTTGCAGAAATTCCGTCAGGAGATATTGATGGTGTCTTAGAGCGCAAACAACGAAGCCTGCTTCAGGAATCATTTTACCGGCTGCGGCAAAACAAGGCTGCTTTTGGTAGCCTCATCTTTATTTTCATTTTATTTTTTGTGGCCTTTATTGTGGCCCCATTTACAAACGTTTTTCAAGATCCAATCCAGCAAGATTTGACACAAGCTAACTCGGTGCCAGAATGGATGATCTTCTTATTACCGCCTGGTGCTGAGAATTATGCCAAGATTAATAATGATTACATCTTCGGTGCAGATCATTTAGGGCGTGATATTTTTAGCCGCACAATGAACGGTGCACGGGTTTCTCTGTCGGTGGCGATTGTTGCCAGCACGGTCAGCCTGGTAGTGGGAACGCTCTATGGGTTAATATCAGGTTATTCTGGAGGGAGTACAGACAGTGTGATGATGCGCATTGTTGACTTCATCTATGGTTTTCCATTCTTAATTGTCGTTATTTTATTACAATCCTTTTTTAAGGCGCAGGCGCGACAAGGGGCGGATGGATTTATGGGGTCATTGATCACGATTAACGATGCAATGGGCGGTTTATTCTTCCTTTTCATTGCAATTGGCCTTGTTAATTGGATTGGTATGGCGCGTATTGCACGCGGACAGGTGTTGTCGCAGAAAAAGAAAGAGTATGTGGAAGCGGCGCATTCGATTGGGGCGACTGATACAAGAGTGATGTCTAGACATCTGCTCCCTAATATTTTGGGGCCGCTGATTGTGTATGAGACACTGTTGATTCCCGGCTATATTTTTACAGAGGCGTTTTTGAGCTTTATTGGCTTGGGCGTGGATCCGCCAACGCCGAGTTGGGGTATTATGATATCAGAGTCGGCGCAGAGCATTCGTTCGTATCCGAATCAGGTTTTGGTGCCGGCGATTTTGTTGTCGTTGACGGCATTGGCTTTCAATTTCTTGGGTGATGGGCTGCGTGATGCCTTTGACCCGCGTTTGAAAGAGTAGAAAACTACGGTAGCAGGAATAATAACGGATAAGATAGTTCAAGCCTTTTTGATTGTTGTATCATTTATAGGTACTTTTTTGGCGTGGGGCGTGATTTTTTGAGATTACGTTTCACGTTTTTTTATTGGTTAAATCACAATAAATGCAGAACATAATCGGTTTTCGGGTGCAATTTTGGCTAAAATGAAAGCGCGTTATCTGTGGTTGGTGGTCTTGGTTTTGCTGGCGCTAAGTGTTGCAGCATGTGGTGTGCGGCAGAAGGGACGTAAGCCGTCCAATGATTGGAGCCGTGGTGTGCCGGTTGGTGTGTTTGTGCGTGGTGACATCGATATGGAAGTGTCACCTGCTGGCGATCAGTCTCATTTGGTATTTTTAGTTGATGATGAGGGGACGTTGGGGGTGCAGTATGTGCTGTTAGATGCCACGGCCGTTGCTCTCACTGAACAAATCCTTGATATCCCTGGCCAACAAATTCGTAGCCCTAGAATTGCTTTGGCCAAAGATGGATTTTTGCACTTCCTTTGGTCTACACGTAGTAATGGCGAACCGGGTTGGGATCTCTGGTATGCGCAGCTTAGCTCTGATGGGGAGTTACACGGCCGTACCCAACTTGCCGATATTGATCAAGATGTAGGTGATTCTGAATTAAAGGCCGATTCGCTGGGCAATGCATATGTTGTTTGGGAAAACGGCGCGGAAAATAGCATTATGGGTTTGCAGTTGGATGTGGATGGCAAGACAACGGCCGTACCTACCCAACTTGTCGCCGCTGGTGATACCCCCTCGTTGTACATTGATGTACAAGACGATGCACATTTCATTTGGCGCGATGATATAGTTACTCGTTACACGCATTGGCCACATGCTGACTGGAGCGCAACTGAGGGAGAAGCGATTGTCAATGTGCCATTGAGTACAGGCCAAACCCTGGCCGGCCCGGTGGTTGGTGCCGCTGGAGAGTGGGTAACGATTGTATGGTCTACTTTTAGCAGTTCTGGTTTGGAAGCTGGTTCGGCCGTTACCGAATATGTCGCTTTTCCTATCGTTTCGCCGCAGCGTAGTACTCCAGAGAGGCTGTTAATTTCAGCGGCTGAAGATCAGGTATTCGAGCCGTATGATGGTGCGTATCAGCTAACTGAACTTTCACCACCGTCAAGTATTCTTGGGAGCACTAATTTTGTACAACAGCCCAGCATCGCTAGCGCGCAAGAGAACGAACTGGCAGTAGGGTTTTCTGTGGGCCAGGACTTTCGCCTGGACACCTTTATCCAGGTCGGGGTCGCGATTTTTGAAGATGGCGAATTTATTGGCTATCAACCTGCTGGCAAAACAGAAGCATTTTCCCAGAGACCTGCCCTAGCGAGTGATGCCGAGGGAAATCTTTATATCGCCTGGCGCGAAGGTGGGCAAGGGACTTTGGCCTTTTTTGCCTTAACTGCACCAGAAGGACGTGAGAAGTTGGATCAGTTTGTAGCCAATGACGTCACTTCTGTGGCGATAAATGGGGGAATTGAAGCGATTGCCGGCGCGTTGTTCTTCCCACTGGCTTGTATCTGGCTGTTTCCCGGCTTTTTGATTATTGGTCTTTGGCATGTGTATTATGGCGACAGTGAATTTCGTCGAAAAGGTACAGTTGTAGTGTTGGTCATTGCAATTGTTGTGTCACAGGTAATGAAGTTTTTGTTTTTGCCAACAATTACGACTTATATACCGTTTTCGGCTTGGGTAGATATTGGGGCACAATGGCAGCAACCTTTGAGCTTTATTGTGCCTATTTTCACGGCGGCTGCCGGATTGCTTTTTGCCTGGTATATGCACCGGCGTACACATTCTGCGTTGGCCTTTTTCTTCTGGTTTACAGCGACCGATGCCATTCTCACATTGGCGATCTATGGTGTGAATTTGATGGGGGTGTTTTAGGAGTAACTATAACCGCTCGAAAAAAGAACCGAATTCCGGCGTGGTTCAGAGTCGGCATAATTTGCTTTACAATTGGAGACTACAGCGAATACTTCGACAAGCTCAGCACAGGTTTAGGAAGGAACGAATTTACTCGACCGGCTTAATTCGTTTGTTCCCTAATTCGTTGTAGTCATGTGTAAAGATGAAAAGCACGTTATTGAATCATGTCTGAATTCCTACTCGTTGATGTTTTGTGCCTAGGCATCCTGCTTTTGAATTTGGCTGGTATGACTATTTCCCCGCAAGTGAAACATACCCTATACAATAGAAATTGATGTTGACATCACTACCCATGCTCGCCGGAATCCGGTACACTTATTGGGCATGACTACATAATGATTTTGTAACTAGACAGGTGTCTCGAGAAATCATAAGGCTTTCAAACAATGAAATGCTAGTGACCCGGGGTCAAGCTCTGAGAGTCTGTACAAATTTTATGTCGAAATGCCCACAACACAATCCCACTAAGGGCCAGATCCCACGGTTTGGCAGCATTGATAATGAGGACAGGACAGCTAGACGATCAACAGTTACGCTTACAAATAGAAAATACAACTGGGCAGCTATTCTCAACCGATGATATCGAATCACGCATAGCCGAAGCACTTGTACAGCATGGGGAATTTAATGAAGATATTACTGCTGCCGAATTAGAAGTCATCATGCACAATATTGTCTATGTGATGTTTGCTCAGCAAACCGTCGCAGGCGTGGGGGTGGGTATCCTGCATAATGTGGTCAGTTTAGACATCACCTTTAAAGATCATCAAGCATTTATAGAATTTGTTGTCCATATACATAAGCCCATCATCGTTTTTCTAGAATTTAAATATATCCTCATCAATGATGAAAACAGCAAAATACCCTGTATTACCTTGAAAAATGGCAGCTTAACCGTTACAGAAAAAACACGTCGCTTCGATATTAAAGCCAAAGCGGCACTTACGGCAATGAATGTACCGCGCATTGCCCAAAAAGAGATGTCTGATCTGACTGAAGTTATTAAGCGTACCTTACCTGCCCAATTAAATCAGAAAAATGTGACCGGTGAGATTAGTAATATTGAATTGACATTAAATAAGGATAATTTGCGCGTCCGTTTGGTTGGGGAATTTGCGATGATGCCGACGCCAGCATAAATGTTAGCAGGACGTTTTTTTGTTATAATCAAATGTCATAACAATACGATGTTGTAACAAATGAGGTATTAGCATGAACAATCTGATTCGGGTTGCTGCGCTCCAATTTGGCGCGGGAAATGATGTAAAAGCAAATTTGGCAAAATGTGTGGAAATGATTGATAAGGCAGCCGCAGAAAAGCCCGATTTGATGGTCTTGCCGGAATTTTGCAATCATTTGTCTTGGTATGATGACAAAGATCATTGTTTTCACGTATCTGTACCAGTTGGTGGCGAATTCTTGAACACGATTGCGGCCAAGGCACGTGAACATAGTTGTTTTATTGTTATCAATGTTACTTTACAGCAGCCTGATGGCACAGCTACAGGCACAGGCTTGATGTATGCTCCCAATGGCGAGTTGGTTTCTACTTCTGATAAACAGGTGCTGATGGGGCATGAGAATGATTTTTTGGAACGCGCAGCGAAAGCCACTCCAATAACGCCTACCCCAATCGGCAAACTAGCGACTTACGCGTGTATGGATGGTGTGATCAACGAGACGCCACGTGGCCTGGCATTAAATGGGGCACAAATTTTATGTAACAGTCTCAACTCTTTTGCTTTAGATGAAGCCTCCCTGCATGTGCCGGTGCGTGCGGCAGAAAACAAAGTGTTTGTTGTGGCTGCAAACAAGGTTGACCCGCTGATCCCTGAGTTTTTGTTGGAGCCAGTCAGTCAGGCAACCAATATCCCAACACAAAATTTGCACGGTGCGGGTGAAAGCCAGATCGTTGCGCCAGATGGTTCTGTATTGGCAAAGGCCCCATTAACAGGAGATGCGGTTGTGATTGCTGACATTGATCCTGCTTGGGCCGATGACAAAAAGCGCCCAGATGGCACCGACATTTTTGCAAGCCGCCGTCCGGAATTATACGGTAAAATTGGAGGTGAACCGGTTGAAATCGATCGTCCGGTGGGGGCTGCGCGTTTGGAAACGGCCGTTTACCAACCAGCTGCGGAAGGGACGGCCGCTATCGAAGAAGCCGCCGATGCTGTGGCTGAAGCGGCTAATAATGGCGTTAGTTTGATTGTGTTGCCTGAACTGTTTTGCTTTGAGGGCGGTTTGGTGACAGATGTGGAAACGGCCGTAACCCGCTCACAACTAGCCGTCGCCGCGCTTGCTGCTGCATTAAAATCCACAGATACAGATGCTGCTGTTGTTACCAGCCTCGTCGAATCAACCCCAGACGGACACCAACATGTTGGTGTTTTAGTTGGCAAGCAGGGCGTTATACAGCGTCAACCTCAGCTTCATCGCGTGGCGCGTCATGCTGCCTGGGCAACCGATTTAGGCAGTGGCATTCAAGCCATCGACATGCCTTGGGGGCGTCTGGCGCTTATCGTAGGTGATGACACAATTTATCCAGAGACATTCCGGATGGCAGTGTTTGAAGGGGCCGATGTCGTTGCCGCCCCCATGCATGTCCTGGAAAAATGGGAGGTTGAGTTGGGTTTGTTGGAACGCTCGGCCGAAAACAGAATATGTTTGGTTGCCGCCAGCCGGCCAACTGCTGCGGGCAGCAGCCTGATCACCACACTCCACAATGATTTTACATTGATGACCCCCTGGGAGACACGTCCTTTTGATGGCAATATCAGTTATCCCATTGTCAAGCGTGCCGCTGACACGCCTGGTTTGACGCAGGCGACTGTCCATCCGGCACATACACAAAATAAAGAGGTGTCCAAGAATACAGATGTGGTCAACGGCCGTCCCTGGTACCTGGTTGAGGCGATCACTGGTTAAGACTTGATTTATTGATGGTGGTTTTTTGGAAACGGCCGTTATAATAAAAAATATGCAAAAAAACCAAGTACATATCGACGTATGGTCAGATTATGTTTGACCATTTTGTTTCCTCGTAGCCTCCAGTTTGGAGAAGCTCAAACAATCACATGGTGTTACCATCCAATGGCGCTCCTTTGAACTGCGTCCAGAAGGATCACCACCCATCTCTCCCGACTATCGCGCACGTATCGAAGCTGCACGACCCCAACTTTATGCGCGTGCACGTGAAGAATATGGACTCGAATTAAATGTTGGCCCCTCTGGCATTAACAGCCGCCCGGCACTTGTGGGTGCTAAATTCGCTGAATCCCACGGTTTGGGGGATGCATACAATAAGGCTGTTTTTCGTGCTTATTGGCAGGATGCAAAAAATATTGGTGATACGGCCGTATTGGGGGAGATTGCAGAAGCCGTGGGTTTGGAACGCCAATCTTTTTTGGATTCATTGGATGACCCTGAATACCAACAAGCTATGTTGGGCGAAGTGGCTCAGGCGCGTGCATATGGACTCAATTCTGTGCCGGCATTGGTCTATAACAATAAATACCTCGTCAGTGGTGCGCAGCCATATGAGGTACTCACTCAGGTTGCAGAACAGGTTGCTAGTGAGTCGCCTGTTTAATTAACGTCCGGCAACACCAACAACTCGTGTGCCGCAGAAGAATTGAAAGGTTTCGGCCGTGCCTTCTTCGCCGAAACCGCTGAGTTTCCAGGCGGGGCGGGGTGCCATGGGATGGAGGCCGATTAAGCTGACGCCATTGATTTTGACGCCGCCAGTTTCCATTTGGCGGGCGACAGCCAGGGCACGTTCCTCGCTGCCGAAGACGTACCCCCCTAAGCCATAAGGTGCCTGATTAGCAAGGGCAACAGCT
>CAYGMR010000051.1:0-1849 GCA_964350725.1 uncultured Ardenticatenaceae bacterium
TGCTATAAAAAAGGAATATTTAACAGAATGGATCGCTGATAATGATTCTTTGCGCGACCATCCTACAATCACATTCTTTGCTCAAATCGTCGACCAAACTCCTCAAATTTCCCAAATAAAACATACAATCATTGACTACATAGCAGAATTTGTACAAATTGTCAAACAAATTGGTTTTGCAAATGTAATAATATTAATTGACGGGATAGATGAGTATAACCAAACGACTAATGATTTGGAGATGCAGGCCCAGCTCATTGAACCTTTAGTCAGTCATTTACCTCTTATGGAAATGCCAGATGTTGCCTTCAAATTTTTCATTCCGGACAATACATACGATACATTAAAAAAACGCGGCAAACTACGTCTTGATCGCGGTTTTCATAACACGACAGTACAGGTTGCGTGGGGCGAAAACAATCTGCGCGAATTATTGCAGCGACGCCTAGCTGTTTACAGTTCAGGACGGGTATTTGATCTGGCCCAAATTTGTCAAGGTTCAAGTCATATTTCTCGTTATATTGAAGCTGGATTAATAGCGGCTGCACAAAATTCTCCTCGGAGGTTGCTAATCGCCGGTGATTATTTGTTTAATGCCCATATCAACCGCCATGATGCCGGCCCATTTTTAGAAACGACCGATTGGGATGTCGCCTATAATAATCTTAAGCAAAATGGATTGATTCCTGAAGGAGCAGAATCACTTCTTGCAAGAAACTTAGACGCATCAAAACTAAATGATGTTTTATCAAGCGTATCACCATTACGTATTTTATCTACAGAACATCGTATCTACACTGGTGTCAATGAAATCAAAACGACACCCACTGAATTTCGCATTCTAGAATCATTGGGCCGAAACGGAGGCCGCTTACATCGTGACAAATTAGCTGCACAAGTATGGGGAACTGAAACTGGCGTGTCGGAGGCGGCAATTGATCGTGCGATTAGTCGTTTACGCAAAAAATTAGGTGATGATAAAGATGATCCCCAATATATTGAAACTGAACGAGGTTACGGTTTCCGCCTTTTGAATTACAAGTATGAAGACCAAACCGCCTCTGTAATTTAAGGAGCATTACAGGTTAGTCCTACATTAAAATAGCAAAGCAGCAATTTATTTGTTCGGTTATTGCTAGGTAAATGTCAGTTATATGGACATTAAAATACAGGCTTACTTGGTATGCTTTATTGAAGCAGTCATTAGTGAAATCTTTATATCTTTATTTTCGTCTTGTGTCTTTAATGTGCTTGTTGGGGTTCGTTTTAAGCCCCCTTTCAATGTATACACTTTACGAGGCCTTTGAATTACCCTTAACGCCGAGGGTTGAATGATTGCTTATAGATCATACGTTAAAAGGAAATTCACATGCAATCAATCGAATTTATTTTCTATTTCGCCAGCAACGATTTATTCAAAATATCTAGCGACAGTTTGGGACAACCTGACACCACGGCCGTATCAACCACCAGCCAAAAACAACGCTAACGGGGGAGGCAGCACATGACTACTATTGCGGTTGATATTTTGAATATTCAACAAACGGCTCGTTATATGCCACAACAGTTTGTAGGGCGGCAAAATGAGCTTGCGCTGGTTAATACAGAGATTAACAATTTGCGTACCGAAAGCTTCCGCTCAAGGCCGATCTTAAATTTTTGGGCGGTGCAAGGCAGTGGCAAATCGTGGTTATTACACCATATCGCGAAAAAACACACGCAAATCCCCACCAACCAACTCGACCAAAAGGCAACACTCCCGCTATTATTTGAATTCTCCACAACACCAACCAAAAACCAGTCCCTTATCGAACACGTAACCAGACAACTAGCCCAAGCAGCCCAAAAA
>CAYGMR010000051.1:1859-6903 GCA_964350725.1 uncultured Ardenticatenaceae bacterium
ACTGATTTAATCACGGCTGCCGAGACGGGAAATTCGGTTTTTCTGGCGAACGCCCTGATAAAGTTAACAAAAACGTTCATTTTGATTTTGTTGTTAGATGGGGCGGAAAAGGTACCAGTAGACAAATGGCAAGAGATTGAACGCCATATTCTGGAACCGGTGCTTGTAACTGGTAAAGCGTTGTTGATCGTTTCAGGACGCCGACAAATGCCACCCTGGCGCAATTTCGAATTACGCCGCCGCGTGATGGACACAGATAGAACGTATTTACTCCCTTTCGGTGATGCAGAAGTTGAACAACAAATAGAGAAGCTTAAACAGAAATTGCCATTTAAAGTAAGCGAGATACGGCCGTATACCGCCAACAGCCCCCTTTTAGTACGCGCCCTCGTCCAAACCTTCCAACAGCAACATGAACAACCAGATACGTGGTTACGGCCGTTTCGCGATCAAGCTATCGAACAACTGCTGCATAAATTAGATGATGAGGCGATCGAAATCCTCAAAGCCGTTTCTACCCTGCGTTTCTACCGCCTCGACTCTGTCCACCACATGCTCTCTCAGCAAAAAAATATCACAAACCCCGACACCTATTATTTCCGTCTCTTACAATCGCTCGAACCAGACACCGATCTCGCCTGGTGGGATGGCAAACACCGTGCCTATGTCACCAGTGAAATCATTCGTAATCTCTTTAACGAGCAACAAAAAGAAGACAATTTAGCTGATTTCCTGGCAGAACATAAACAAGCCTTGCAGATGTATACAAAATTTGCAGAAGCATATCCCGCTGGCAGCGAAGAACATCTTATCGAAAGGTTGTACCACCTCGGCTGTATCTACCAAGTAGATAAAAACATAGAATCGGCGACAAATGGTGCGCGTGAGGTATTGGCGTTTGCTCAGAAACATCTCACCCTGAGCGCACAATTAAATCTCTCGAATCAAATTGAAAATGACTCTGAAGTAGCCCATATGCTGCCGGAAAAGGTCTGGCTAGCTTTCAAACAAGCTTTAAGCGACACGCTCGCAGAAAAACAACAAACTTGAGCCAATTGGGAATGGCAGGGAAAGGAAGGAAAATGACAAACAGACCTAATTACCCACTCGTCACCCATATCCAGCGTCTTATCGGCCGTAAACCCCAATTACAAGCGATTTTTAACGCCATTGCCGCTGGCAGTCGCCAGTCACGTGCGCTTTATTTTATCGCGCCCGGCGGCCTAGGCAAAACGCGCCTGTTGCAAGAAGTTGCTGCCCAAAAAGGGGATTGGGATGGCACGCTATTCCGCTGCACGCCCCTAATCGACCTTTACCACACAGACCTACATAGTCCCAACGATCTACGCCAGGCAATTATCAATGGGTTAGACCCCGAGCTGAAGCATTTTTTGCGCTATGAAAAAGCACGCGAAGATTTTGAACGCCAACGCGAGGCCGGCATATCAGATCGCGAATTGGAGCAGCACCGCCGCAAACTCGACAGCATCTTTACTGAAGAATACGCCCAATTGGCACGTAACCAACGGCTGGTCATCATTTTGGACACATTAGAGCAAGTACAACATGAAGATGATTTTGTCATGGAGATTTGCCAGGTTGAAAATGTCGACACGATGATTAAAACCTGGATGGTCAAACGTTTAAGCAAGCTGCCCAACACGGTTGTGCTTTTTGCGGGCCGTCCGCATGAAAAAGTAGAAACGGAACTTGAAAAACAGTTTGTCGCGGCGGGCTATACATTCAACCGCTTCCAACTAACCCCGTTCAACTTTGATGAATGCAAAACCTTTCTAGACACTCAGGCAAATACCCAACAACATGCTGCATTGCGCACCATTCTTGATCAAGACCCCCGTTTGTATCAACGTATTTATCAATTGTCACAGGGCAAGCCTATCTATTTGGCATTGATTATTGATTTCTTGTTATACGGCCGTGATATCGGTTCACTTTTCCCCGTGAATCTAGACACAGCCCCCCCCGTAACAGAAGCAGAACTGGGCCATATATTGGTACGTTTTCTATTAGAAGGTTTGTCTCCCAATATCAGGCGCATCATGCATTGGCTGCTATTTGCACGCAAAGGGCTGCATACCGCTCTATTAGCACATCTTGAACCCGATTGGGAACTGGAAAAAGTTTCTGCCACCTTATTCGATGCACAACAGTTTGCTGTCGTTAAAGTCCGTGAGGAAACACCCGGCATCCAGCAGCTATTTTTACATGATGAACTGTATGATATTTTTGACCGTTACTTCAAAGGGGATGTCATGTATAGTGGGGATTATCGTCCCATCGCTGAATATTACCGCTTGCAATTAGAAAACCCCAAACTGAAACCTGGTGAACGTGAAGAACTCAACGTTATCGCCCTGTACTATGAGCTGCAAGTCAATCTAGATAACGGCTACCACAAATATTATACGCGCTGGAGCTACGAAGCGATCAAAGACCACGAGCTGGGTTATGATATGCGTTTGCGCGATGAAATCTTGCGCTTCCTCAACCGCTATACTTATACAACCTCAGAATTTTACGATGCACGCATTGCACAGGATGCAAAACGGGACCAGATTGACCGTGATTGTGCCGTACGCTGGGTATGGCGTCATCATGTACGTGGCGAAACAACAAAAGCACGTGAAGTCGCATCTAGATTACGCAACAGTCAAGAGGCTTCTTTCAATTGGGAACAGATTGATGATCCCTTGTATCAGGCTGATCTCCTCACCACATTAGCTGTAACACGCGTGCACGAAGGTGAAGCTGCAGAAGATTTACTTAAAGAAGCAATTATGCTGGCTCAAGAAGCAACCAATAACTGGAATACTTGGGAACGCCAACGTATCTTGGGATTAGCATATGATCAATTAGGCTATCTATATCGGGTAAACGGTCATTACAGCCAGGCACGCCACCATTACTTGATGGCTTTACCTCATTTCCAGGGTGCCGAACTACAAAATGAACTTGGGATGACGCTCAATAACCTAGCTTATGTGCAAGCGCTTTTAGGGCGTCCACGAGAAGCACAGGCCTATGTTGATCGAGCCTTAGCCATCAGGCGCAAAATTGGGCATAAGTATCGTTTGGCATTGAGTTTAAATACACGCGGCCGTATTTTTACATTACAGGATCAATCTAGTTGGGGCATCAAAATGTCGGAAGAAGCACTAGAAATCTGTAAAATACTTGGTGCCGAACGGGGTGTGGGATTGGCATATAACGCACTCGGCTTTTCCTGGCGTAAAAAAGGAAATGAGTGGAAGCTAGATGTGATGACGATTGAAGAAGCTGAGGATGCCTTCACCCATGCAGAGGATTATCTGTTACAAGCGGTTGATCTCTTTACCCATTTCAGCGAACCAATCCGTCAATGGGAAGCCAATAACGAGTTAGGTAGCCTTTATGGCGACTGGGCCTGGCTGTACCATCAAAAAGACAAATTCAATCAAGCCTTGCGGTATTATAAGGATGCTATTCGCTTTCAGGAGCGGGCTATTAAAGTGGCCAGAGAGCATGATCTATCTTTTCAACTTGCAGATTCTTCGGATGATTTGGCAGAAATCAAAGGAGATATGAGTCGTTTGCTACAAAGCAACGGCCGTATCGACGAAGCCCAACAAGCCCGTAATGAAGCTGAAACACTGCTTTATGATATTATCAGTGTTCAAGTGCCTGATGAATTCAAACTCACTCCCGGCCAAGGCTTTACGGCTGCAACCGAATTAGGCGAAGCTTATTGGCTCTCCTTGGGCAAAGCAAACTTGTGGCTTGGCGTTTGGCGCTTTCGAGATGTAGTCGAAAGTATCATAGCAGATACTGATGAACAAGAAACGATTCTACAAGATGCTTCGCGCCATTTAATCCTGGCTATTGCATATTTCCAGCGTTATAACCCAACTTCCTATGATTTGGAACGTACCTTGGGTTATTTGAGCAAGTATTGGCAGCAAATTGACCGTTCAAATCCCTGGGCATGGGAACTACTTAGGCGTATTGAAACAGAATACGCGCTTGACTTGCATATTATCCACGATCTGATCGGACAAACATTTCCATTCTAAGTTGAAAGGTACCCAATTATATGATAGTTGACACACTAGCTGGAAAGCCGCAAAGTAAGTTACGACAAGGTGGTCAGATCTCCAAAAACAATTTTTTTGCCAAGGGACAAATTTTTATCGAAGAGGATTGTCGGGTAGCTGATGAGCCGGGTGTTTTCACCAAAGTTGACTTACTTCATCCACAAAGGACATACTTTCAACGTACCGATACGCACAGTATACGGATATCTGAAAATCATTGCGCCGTCTTTGATCCTTTTTCCAATCAGGGCGTCATCTTATTGACAAATGCCCACATGCGGTTGTTGAATAATTTCAAACAGCCGCGTACATTACAACAACACTTTGTTTCACCAACATTAAACAACTTAATCGAACTGGGGTTGATTAAACCTGTGGGGGAACAAAAAGAATTGGTGGTACAACGGCCGTCTACCCTCACAGCCTGGTTACATCTCACCAACGCCTGTAATTTACGCTGTGCATACTGTTATATTTATAAAACTCCTTCCAAAATGGAGTTGACTCGCGGCAAGCAAGCTGTTGACGCCGTTTTTCGTTCCGCAATTGCCCAAGGGTTTAGCGGTATTAAGCTCAAATATGCTGGTGGTGAGCCAACCTTGAATTTTGAACTTGTGCTCGCACTGCATTGTTATGCCCAAGAATTGGCAGATAAAAATGAGTTTTCACTTGATGGCGTTCTTTTGAGCAACGCTGTTGGACTTACAGATCGTATGATCAAAGACCTACAAAACTATGGCATACGGCTTATGGTTTCACTTGATGGATTGGATGATTTTCATGATAGACAACGGCCGTTTATCAATGGCAAAGGTTCTTTCACCAAAGTCATGGATTCTCTTGACAAGCTGGCACACCATAACCTTGTCCCCTCCATATCGATCACTGTTTCCAGCCTTAATTTACAGGGTTTACCGGCACTGGTTGAGTTTTTGCTGGCACGTCAACTCCCC
>CAYGMR010000051.1:6913-11616 GCA_964350725.1 uncultured Ardenticatenaceae bacterium
ACGCTGCAAAGGATTAATAATTTTTGCTTGCTCAAGAAAAACAATAAATCCCCTGCCTTCAGTATCAATTTTTTCCGTGACAACAATTGCAGCCAAACAATGGGCGATCTTGTCTTCCAAGAAGCCGAAATTATCGACGCCATGCGTGCCGCGTTCGCAACCATTGAGCGTAACCTACCTTCTTACAGTTTGTTAGGTGCTTTGCTTGACCGCACTGGGTTGGATGGTGCCCATAACCGCACATGTGGCGTTGGTCATTCATATCTGGTGATTGATCAGCATGGCGCAGTTGCCAAATGCCATATGCAAATCGAGCAGACAGTCACGGATGTGGATACGGCC
Organism: uncultured Ardenticatenaceae bacterium; assembly: GCA_964350725.1. Taxonomy (GTDB): domain Bacteria; phylum Chloroflexota; class Anaerolineae; order Promineifilales; family Promineifilaceae; genus JAACFF01. Next base: position 7,256 of record CAYGMR010000051.1, read on the forward strand.
GATCCACTAGCAATAATCAATGCCGATCTGCTTGGTATCCAAAATCTATCGGTTGATGAAAAAGAAGGCTGCCGCGATTGTAGTTGGCGCTATTATTGTGCTGGTGGCTGCCCCGCCCTCACCTACCGCGCTACCGGACGTTATGATGTCAAATCACCCAACTGCAATATCTACAAGGCACTCTTTCCAGAGTTGATTCGTTTAGAGGGGCTACGCTTATTAAAATATGGCTCTAACATCATACCGAAAGCTCACGAATGCGATTGTGCGTGCGATGATTGCGCTTGCAATTAAAACAATTTGCCGGTGTATCAATTGTATTTTGTTGCTAACACTAGGAAGCCATAATGCAAGCAAATTGTGTGCCCCATTTAATAACTTGCGATACTAAATTGCGTCGATAAAGACGCTTTAATAAATCCAACTCTTGCGCTGAAATGCCCGCCGCCGCAAGATGATCGCCGTAACTAGCGCGATGACCATCTGCCAAAGTGAACCAGCGTTCCAACTGCGGCTCAGTAATGGAACGCTCTTCTACCTGCTGTTCCACAACAATCTCAACATTTTTACCAAATGCCGCTTTCAAATCGCTTTCATCCCAATTTACCAACGGATCATTGGCAGCATGATAGATCGCTTCTTCGGCGGCTGCGACGCGCGCACCCAATTCCTCATGCCCTGTCCAATCGACAAGTTTGTAGAGGCGCTGTGTATGGCGCGGAATCGTTTGGATGAAACAAAAACGGCCGTTTTCACCCAACACCCCCTGTAACCCCACCAAAATCTCCGCCAGACGCCCGACATCGCGCGTAAACACATTGCGGCCAATGATGCGATCAAAGCGTATATCTGCTTCACCGCGCAAGGTTAACAGCGTGGTTAATTCGGGTAAGGAGCCAATCAGAATATGCGGCCGTTCTAATTCTGATAGGCGTTCTGCTTGTTGGCGTAAAGCATCGCCCGTGCGGTCGTTGCTGGCCAGCGCCCATACGCCGCCCTCGGGCGCATGCCGTAACGCCTCCCAAGTTAACAAACCGCTGCCCGCATTCAAATCCAGCACCAGATGATGACGCTGAATGCCAGCCAATTCAAATAACTTTGCCCGCTGTTTTTCGAGATTGCGACCGCTGTTAGCAATCGTACGCTGCAACCAGGCATCACGTACGCGATTTTGAGGACTGGTCGTCAGAATTTCTAGCGGTGCATCGCTGCGACCTTCGACCATCGCCGCTAACTGCGCTTCACGCCGCCGTGCCACTGTCTCTTGAATGCCGCGCTCATATCCTTGATCAGTGGGTTGGTAGAAAAGTTTGCCCTGCAAGGCATCGGGCAAATATTGCTGCGCCACCCAATGGTCACGATAGGCGTGCGGATACAAATAACCTTGCCCATGACCAAAGCCTTCTTTGTCGCGATTACCGTCTTTTAGATGATTGGGGACGTCGCTCTCTTGCTCATTCTGAACAGATTCGAGCGCGTCAAAAAAGGCAAAGGCGCTGTTTGACTTGGGTGCGGTGGCTAAATAAATAGCGGCCTCAGCCAGCGGGAAACGCCCTTCGGGCATGCCAATGCGTTCAAACGCTTGCCAACAGCCTACGACCACACCCATCGCCTGCGGATCCGCCATGCCCACATCTTCGCCAGCAAAAATTGTCATGCGCCGAAAAATAAAACGCGGGTCTTCACCAGCATAAACCATTTTTGCCATCCAATAGAGAGCCGCATCGGGATCTGAGCCGCGCAGACTTTTGATAAAAGCGGAGATAGTATCGTAATGTACGTCCCCTTCTTTGTCATAGAGTACCGCCCGCCGTTGGATTGATTCTTCAGCAACGGCCAGATCGATACTGACAAGACCATCCTCGTCGGGTTGGGTGGTTTCAACAGCGAGTTCGAAGGCGTTAAGTACACCGCGTGCATCTCCATTAGCAACATCGACGAGGTGGTTTAGGGCGGCGGGTTGGAGGTGGATGTGTAAACGGCCGTAGCCGCGTTCATCATCCCCCAAAGCTTGCCGCGCCACCTGTCGCAAATCATCTTCAGTCAAAGGCTTCAATTGGAATATCCGGCTGCGACTAACCAACGCTTTGTTGACTTCAAAATAGGGGTTTTCAGTGGTAGCACCAATCAAGATCAACGTGCCGTTTTCGACATGCGGCAAGAGCGCATCTTGCTGCGCTTTGTTCCAGCGATGCACCTCATCGACAAATAAAGTCGTGCGCTGGCCATACAAATTACGCCGCTCTTGCGCGGTTTCGATTGCTTCACGGATTTGTTTGACACCCGCTAATACAGCATTGATGGTAATAAAATGGCTGCGTGTGGAATTGGCAATAACCATCGCCAAAGTCGTTTTGCCGGTACCGGGCGGCCCATAAAAGATCAGCGATGAAAGCTGATCAGCTTGAATGGCACGCCGCAGCAATCGACCCGGACCAACAATATGCTCCTGCCCCACAAATTCGTCCAACGTACGTGGACGCATACGGTTGGCCAGTGGCGACTCGCGTTCGATTTGAGCTTGGCGACCCTGTTCAAATAAATCCATGCCGTGATTATAACCCAAAGCGAGCTTGGTTTATACCCTTGGTTTTTGTTTAGGTGGCTGGGATAACGGCCGTTGACCCAATGTTTGCAATGTGCGATTTATAGCCTAACGTACCTTGCATCCTTCGTGAGGGAACCTCCTGCCCCAGGTATTCCTCAGATAAAAACATCTTCAGCGTTTGATTTGTTATCTCTCTTGAAACCAATTTTCAAGGCGCAATTCGGTGAAATCAGCAAAATCTTTTGTGTTGCGCGTGACCACAGTCAGGTTATTCACAAAAGCAACGGCCGCAATTTGACCATCAGGAAATGAAGTTGGTCGGCCGATCTGCATCAGATGCACCCGTTGTAGGGCATGCCAAGTCGCAGCAGCTTTATCATACGGCAAAATTGGTATGGATAAGAGCGGGTCGCCATGTAAAAATCTCTCGAAAGCTGTGCGCCGCTTTGAAGCTGGTAAACGTTGTGTGCCGGTTAACAGTTCATGCCAGGTTACTGCTGAAATGGCCGTTTGAGAATGGTTTTGTTGCCAATACATTTGTACACCTGGATGTGGATGGGGGCGCATGAGTTCAGAGATGATATTCGTATCGGCGAGGTAAATCAATCCCATAAATCAACCTCACGCCCTGGAGAACGATCACGCACATCTACAGAAGGATCTATGTCCTGGTCAAATATCTCATGCTGCCATTCCTGATGCCATGCTTCATATGCCTGCAAAAAATCGCGCTTTTTCTGCTGCGCCAGCAAGCGCTTGTATTCCTCTGCTGAAAGGATGACAGCCACTGGTTGTCCACGCCGGGTAACTTGCACAGGTTTTTCTGATTCTTCTACTTTGCGTATGAGTGCGGCAAATTTGTTGCGTGCTTCTGCGATTGAATATTGTGTTTGCATAGGATCACCTCCGAGATAGCCATATTGATGGCCATTTTACCATATTGGGGAAACGGCCGTCAATCTCAATGCCGTTCCTGGGTGCGCCCTGGGGTGCAGCGTTCTTGTTGACGAACAGGGGATAAGCGGTTCATCAGGAAGAGTAACTGTAACAGGGATGCGACAACGCTTTTTACGGGACATTTTCCTAAACCTTTTGGTTCAAATATTCTTCAGGTGTCAACACCATCAGCGTTGACTTGTTGCGAAAATGTTTGGCATTCCAGGTTACAAACGATGTTACTTGTGGTTCTCTTTCGGCCAAATTCAATATAAGTGCATCCAAAAAAGGCACTCTGACTGCGCGCATACGCGCAAAAGGGCGCATAAAGATTTCATCACGAAACATTGTAAAATTTGTAGTACTGTCTGGATTCAGTGGCCAGATGACAGTCAATCGATATGCATCTACCAGCCAGGAAGACCAGTTATCCAAACGCTGCGGTGCTAAATTGAAGGAGAGTTGTCCCAACAGTTCCATTAAATTGTAAATCGTAATGGCTGGCACGTCAGTTTGGATTTCCTGCAAAAATGTTGTGTTGTATGTCTGGCGTGAATCTCGTTGGTAGGCAAATGCCAGCAGCAAAACATCTGTATCTATGACGACCATGCGCGTCCCCGTAATTCGCCCATGACTTCTTCTAACGAACTTTCAAGCTTATCTTGCAATTCCTGCCGTACTAGTTCCGCTTGTATTTGTCCTTTTTTTTGGGTCTGCGATGAAGGCTCTGGCGCCACAAGATAAGGCAGGTTGGCGTTCTCTTCAATTTGCAACAATTGTTGGTAGCGCTGATAGCTAAGAATTACTGCACGCGGTTCCCCATATCGCTCGACAACGACAGCGCCTTCCACCATCGCTTGATCCATGACACGGCCGA
>CAYGMR010000051.1:11626-17369 GCA_964350725.1 uncultured Ardenticatenaceae bacterium
TAAGGGATAAGGACATTGTTGGCCTCCTTTTCTTGTCTAAGTCATCTATTTTAGACAAGATTTTAGCATATTTACTGCTGAAAGGAAATATCGATGATGTACATATGGGCAAAGGAAGGGGACACGCTAACCATGATCACAACAGTACAAACCGGGAAAATCAATGTAGACGTGTTAAAATCAAACCAATCTTGTTACACACGGAGGCATTTATGACACTCAATTGGAATCCTCCCACAAATTGGGAGCGCATTACAACCATCGATGCGCATACAGCCGGTGAACCCTTGCGCATTATCACCAGTGGCTTGCCCGATCTACCAGGAGATACCATTCTGGCAAAACGGCGGTACGCGCAAAAGCATATCGATCATTTGCGTCGCGCCCTGATGTGGGAGCCGCGTGGTCATGCGGACATGTATGGCTGCATCGTAACTGACCCGGTGACACCAGATGGTGATTTGGGCGTGTTGTTTTTACACAATGCGGGCTTTAGCACGATGTGTGGCCATGGCATCATTGGGTTGGCGAAAGTTGGATTGGATACCGGATTGATTGACAAGCCCGGCAATAAACCAATTGTGAAGATGGACACCCCGGCTGGTCGGGTAACGGCTTATGGGATTAGGGAAAACGGCCGTATTACCTCAATCTCCTTTCACAATGTGCCCTCTTTTGTATTTGCCCGTGACCAGATCGTAACAGTGCCTGGAATCGGATCCGTGCGTTACGATGTTGCTTTTGGTGGCGCATTTTATGCTTTTTGCCATGCTAAAGATTTAGGCGTGCGTTTAACAGACGCTGATTTTCGCCAGCTTATTGATATCGGTATGCGCGTTAAACGCGCCGTGATGGACGCACTCACAATCACACACCCTTTCGAGGAAGACCTGAGCTTTTTATACGGCACAATCATTGTGGGGGCAGCGCATGATTTGGGTCATCACAGTCGCAATGTGTGTGTTTTTGCCGATGGCGAAGTGGATCGCTGTCCGACCGGCACAGGTGTCAGTGCCAGAGCCGCCCTACATTACGCGCGCGGTGATATTGGTCTGAATGAGCCATTTACCGTAGAGAGTATCCTGGGCACTACTTTTACCGGCGAGGTAACTGCAGTCACCCGCTTTGGCGCTTATGAAGCTGTAATCCCGCGTGTAACCGGCATGGCTTATGTCACTGGGCGCAACGAACTTCTGCTTGATCCAGCGGACCCGTTGCGTAATGGCTTTATACTACGGTGACATCCAACATCATCGTAACATGAATTTGTGATTATCTGTCCTAAAGATCGGTTGACGAAAGCACAAAAGTTTAAGAAAATAAAACTAACTCGTTTACAAATCCCCAACACTATTTAGTTAGGAAGACTGCGGCAAGCCATTTGAAATCACAAATGATTTGAAATCAGATGCATTGATAACCGCAGTTTCCACTACAGGAAGGTATTATAATGAAATTGACAAATTTGATTAAAACTGTATTCCCCGCGCAAGATGTAGTTGAAGCACATTGTGATGGGCCTTGTGGCGTATACGATCCCGCCCAGGCGCGTGTCCATGCCGAAGCAGTCGTTTCAATGACCAAAAAACTGTTAGCCCTTGACCCAGCCGATGGCAGCATTCAAACTGCCAATACAATTTCACGTTATATCGCAATTAAAGAAGAAGAAGCACACGCCACAAAAACTGACATTCTTGTCTTGTGGACGGACTTTTTCAAACCAGTCCATTTAGAAGCTACGCCTGATTTGCACGACAAAATCTGGAAAGCGACAAAATTGTGCTCTGCTGCAAAGACTGGCGTTGATTTGGAAACGGCCGAAGCACTTCTCGCCGCTGTTGAAGAAATCCACGACATCTTCTGGGCAGCAAAGGGTCGTGATGTAGAGTGGGTGTTGGCTGCATAACGCATCATTTCTGTAATTAATGAACCATTTACCTGATAGCAACACACTTGAATTGTTGTTATGGGTGCTGAGGCTCCGGCGACGTGTAAGCGTTACCGGAGCCTCTATGCTTCCGGGCTTAGCCGCTGGGGATGAACTGTTGGTGAACCCGCGTGCTTACCGCCAACAATCAGTACAAATCGGTGATTTGGTGATGGCTCGCCGCCCCGATCGACCTGAAATCAAAATGGTGAAACGCGTAACGGCCGTATCTGAAAACGGCCGTTTTTTCCTCACCGGCGACAATCCGGCTGCCAGCACAGACAGCCGACACTTTGGCCCCGTGACAGCAAATCACATTTTAGGCAAAGTAACCAGTAAATTTGGCTAAGCACAAACAAGTTTGTTTTGTCGTATCGCTCGTGGCCGTGTCTCCAGATTTTAACCAACACAACATGATTGATTGCACTTAGCTCGTTGGTCGTCGGCTGGCCATAACAACACCCGCTAAAATTAAAATTGCCCCCACAATCGCCGCTGGCCCAGGAAACTCCTGAAAAAATAAAATCGCCAAGATACTAGCACCAACCGGCTCACTGATCGCGGCAATCGAAACAAAAGCCGCCGGTAAAAAGCTCAACGCCCAATTAAAAGAGGTATGGCCGATCAATTGTGGGATGAGCGCCATCGCCAAAAACAACAAGAATACCTGTGGACTAAAACCAAACATGCTTTGTCCCGCAATAATCGTGGCAGTCACCAATGTAACCGCCGCCATGCCATAAACCACCGTCGTATAACTCAGTAACGACAGCCCCTGGCGTAACCTGCGCCCGATAATCATATAGGTAGCAGCAGCAATAGCCCCAGTCAAGGCTAAGAGATTTCCCAGGAGGGGGTTACTGGCATTGGCAGTCGGTCTGAGGTTGAAAATGATACGGCCGTTGTCCAGCATTAACACATCGCTCAACCCAATCACAACTGCGCCCACAAAAGCCAACCCAATGCCGATTTTCAAACCACGCGATAACGATTCGCCCAATAAAAAAGGGGACGCCAACGCCACCCACAACGGCACTGTAGCCACAAAGACGGTTGAACTCGTGATTGAAGTCAATGCCAATGAACTAATCCAGGCTGCAAAATGCAAGCCTAACATTACGCCCGACAAGACCGCCAAAGCCCATTCACCACGCGTCAATCGAGATAATTCTGTGCGTCGTTGCAGCAAGGCAAAAGGCAACAATACCAACGCCGCGATCAACGTGCGCCAAGCAGCAATCACGAGCGATGGCACTTGTTCATCTTGTGCCAGGCGAATGAAAATGGCGCTAGAAGAAATCGCGAAAACCCCAATAATTAAGATTACCGTAACGGATCCCTGTTTGTTTTTACTGTCTTCAACTTTTGTCATAATGTTTTTGCTTTCCTGAAAGCATAACGCCTCAAGAATAACGCACACGCTTACGCCATCGTCAAATTAACATCCTGAATGCGTAAGGCTAGAATGTAAAGGTCAAATAGTAACCGTCATTTATTGTGTGGACAATGCTTACAGTGAGCAAGAAATTGCTATAGGCTTTTTTGATAAAAGTGCCTATAATTGGGGCCACGATTAATAATTGAGCATCTTCAAGCCGACGAAGCCGATTATAGAACGTGGCGATTGTTCTCTACAGGCTAGGATGCTTACAAATATGATAGGCCTTACAAAAAAGGAGAAACCTTATGACCCATATCGTTACTAGATTGTGCTTACGTGATACAGCATGTGTGGAAGTGTGCCCTGTAGAATGTATGGTTTTAGGCCAGCCTGAAGCAGAATGGCCGTGGCTGTACATCGACCCCGACACCTGCATCGACTGTGGCGCGTGTGTGCCAGAATGTCCATATGAAGCCATCTTCCCCGAAGAGGAAGTGCCTTTTGATTTTGAAGCACCCGCCGGCGTGTGGATTACTGACACAAAAGAGTTGTTACCCGATGGTGCGCCATTTGAAGGCGAAATTGACGGACATGAAGTTAAATTACTTAATGCCAAACAATTGAAAGGCGGCGAGGTCTTTGACCTAACCGAAGATATTCCCCCGAACTATGATTTCTTCTCCGAGGGACCAGGTTACGACGCCTTAGATTAAGACGTAATTATCCAGGCATATTATGATGGTCATATCCGCCTGCGCGGGTACCCATATGCATGGATTCCTGCCTGTGCAGGAGTGACAATTGCCAAAAACTTAGCTTTTAAAACCTCGGCTGATAAAAGTCGAGGTTTTTTTGATCGTCAGACGAAAAAATCATCATCCATTCGACTAACCTGGACAGTCACCTTCTTTTTATGAGAATTCTGTAACATCCGGCTCGGTCAGGAGACACGGCCAGAGCACCGAATAGTTACAGAATTTATTCAGTGGAGATGGTTAAAAATTAATTGCATAATTGCGTTGGTTGTTGTGGGGAGTCCAACAGTTAAAGCGCTGCGCACGGCCGTTTCCACCAACCGCGCCTCTTTCTCCATCCCCCATACATAACGCGCCAACAAAGCACCACTCAAAATCGCCGCAATCGGATTGGCAATGCCCTGCCCCGCAATATCTGGTGCCGAGCCATGGACGGGTTCTGCTACGGCAACAGTATCTCCCCAATTCAGCGACGGCGCTAAACCCAAACCGCCGCCCCAATAGGATGCTGCATCAGACAAAATGTCGCCAAACAAATTTGTCGTCACGAGGGTGTCAAAACGTTCCGGCTCTGCCACCATTTTCAACGCAGCCACATCCACTAATAACTCATCAACATCAATTTCCTCTGTGGCAAAAACCTCTCGCACCGAATCCCGAAAAAGTCCATCGGTCAGCGGCAAAACATTGGCTTTGTGTACGATGGTGAGTTTTCGGCGGTTTTGGCTGTGCATCAGTGCCAGGGTTTTGGCGGCAATACGACGACTGGCGGAGCGGGTGACGATGCGTTCAGCAACGGCCGTAACATCAGAATGCGGATTGCTGAGTGCGGATTGCTGGATGATGCGTTCACGGCCGCTGTAGAAACCTTCGCTGTTTTCGCGCACGATGATCATGTCGATGTTGGGGCGCGGGGACACGGTGGGCCAGCTTTGTACGGGGCGAATGTTGGCATACAAGTCGAGTTCCTGGCGCATTGTGAGAATCGCGCTGCGATAACCTTCTACTTTGTGGCTGGGTGATGAGACCGCGCCAAACAAACCAGCGCCACAGTCGCGTATTGTTGCCAATGTGCTGTGTGGCACAGCAACGCCATGTTTTTGAAAACACGCCCAGCCCGCCTCAGCGGTTACCGTTTCCAAATCCGGGATGACTGCTTGCAGCACAGCCACTGCCGCCGGAATGACTTCTTGCCCAATGCCATCGCCGGGCATGACACATAGTTTTGGCATCCTCTAGCCCTCACCAGGAAAACGGCCGTTTTCCCTTACATACTTCACAATCCCCCCAGCCGTCACAATCTCACGTGCAAAATCCGGCAGCGGTGGCAAGCCATAGACAACACCATCTAACGAAATTGTGCCCGCATCCAAATCAAGAACGGCCGTCATGCCATCATGAACGGCCGTAACAATCTCAGGAGCCACAAACAGGGGAATGCCCAAATTGATTGCGTTGCGGAAGAAAATGCGTGCAAAATCATTGGCGATAATCGCGCCGACCTGCCGTTTTTTTAAGGCGACCGGCGCATATTCACGCGAAGAACCACAGCCGAAATTGTTTGTAGCAACAATAATGTCGCCTGGCTGTGCTTGCGTATTGAAAGCAGGATTAGCATCTACAAAAGCGTAGTTTTTCACATCGTCGCCCTCTTTTAACATAAAGGGAGCATAACGACCC
>CAYGMR010000052.1:0-5651 GCA_964350725.1 uncultured Ardenticatenaceae bacterium
AATACGCTTTGTGAATAAACTTTGGAGGTTTTGCTAAAATGAAAGTCGTACGTTGGAATCCCCGTTATAACTATATGAATCTGTTCAATGAGTTCGAGCGTTGGAACACGCCAACCCCCGCTGGTTTGCCTTTGGATGTCATCGAAAATGAAGATGATTACGTCGTAGAGGCTTCTGTACCGGGCGTGAACCCTGACGATGTCGAAATCACTTTTGAAGACGATGTCCTGACTATCAAGGGCGAAGTCAAAGAAGCGGCTGAGAGCGAAGGTGTCAATTACCAAATTCGTGAACGTAGTTTTGGCGAATTCGGCCGTAGCATTCGTTTCCCTGTGAACATTAATGTCGAAGACGTTGAAGCGACTTATGCCAATGGCATCTTGACGCTGGTCGTGCCCAAGGCTGAGGAAGTTAAGCCCAAACGGATCGCGATTAAAGCTGCATAAATTGTAGAAAGAAGCAAGAAGTTAGAATTAAGAAAGGCTGACCGCAACGGGTCAGCCTTTTTTATTGTGTGATGATGGGCAGGAATGTGGTGTGATTGTTGGGCGTTACGGCCGTTACGCCCACAAAAGACAACTTAATTTGCGCACTCGCCGAAGTCGTATTGTCGCCCAACCCCAATGAATTTGGAATCGTATATGGATTTATGGGGAGCAGGGGCGGCGGTTCAAATGCTGTATAATCGCGCAAAGGGCCGTTTAGGATTTGGTTGTTGTTGGCCAATAATGTGTAGCTGTTTCCCACAATAATTATTTCGTAGCGAATCAACTCGGCCGTTGTATCAAATGCAACCCCTTCTGCATGTTCGAAAAGGTCGTCGCTGCCACCCTCGCTCGCCCAACTCTCATCTTCCCAAAAATTCAGCGCAATACCCTGTAAATCTTGACCGAGAATTGTAAACCCGAAGCCAGCGCGATCGTCGCTGGTATGCGTTTCGGCGAGTAGTTGAACTGTAAATTCAGTCGAGTAACCGGCTGCACGGTCTAAGGTGGGCAGTTCATCGGTGCCATAGCCCGCATATTCGTCGATATTGGGCGTTGTGTCTAAGGTCGTCGCGCCATTTGCGTAGGATTGGCTGGCGGCTGCCCCGATTAACGGCCAGACTTGGTAATAAAGCTGCTGCGTGTCGGGTGTGCCCCCAGCCGCACCATCGTATAAGATGATGGTGGTTTGGGACTGTGTTGATGGGGGAGAAACGGCCGTTGCGCCCCCCACGTTCCCTAGAAAAAATATCCCTAACAACAAACCCAATACCCAAGTTTTGCGCCGTACCGTAAACATGCTCATGATCGATTACGATATAAATCTGGATCCACAACCTCAGCCATTTTTTGGATATCCAAAGTGCCGCCCAGGAATTTATTTACCTGCGTTGCGTATAACTCCGGATCGGCAAGCACATTACTGTAATGCACATACAACGCTTTTATATTCGGTTGTGCATGCAGCCACGCTTCTACTTGCGTCACATGTTTCTCAAACAAAAGTGCCATTTGCGCATCATCCATCTTGTCTGGGTCTTCGCCGCGCCGCAGCAACATTTTGCGCTGTGAGGCTAAGATTTCATCCATATGACGGCGGATAAAAATAACACGGTATTGATAGTCAGAAGGTAGATGTTTCAGCAGCGCTGAAATCACTTTGACTGATTTGCCCTGTGCTTCAGCTACCCACTCCGTATCCCCTTTGTCCATTGCTTTCACACGCTCAAATTCATAATAACCTTTGGGGTTATCTTCATCGGCCGTGCGAATATTGTCGATGATGGGTGGAATGCCACCGGCTTCCAACATCTTCATCATCATCGACGTGCCCGAGCGTGGCAGACCAGACACAACGGTGACAAATTGTGCTTCCTCTGATTTAAATAGTTTTTTGAATGGATTTTTCATGCTCTTGTCCTACCCCGTAAACTCAGCTCTTTGACATGTCGGGGTCTCTTTATCAATTTGTGGATGTATGGTATCACAAGCATGTCTGGTCTCAAATAATGTTATAATTGTTCCGATTGTTCAAACAATCGGCTAATATGCAGAAAACGTGTTTAAACACGTTAATGATTATTTTCAGGGCGTTTCAACGCACTTCCCTTAAATTGCCTGCCACAGGGCAAAGCCACAGAACCCCAATAGTTGATGGATTAACCCATCAAAAGGAGAAGCAGTTATGTCATTCTGGCGCACCTATTACCATATTGTCTGGGCTACCAAGGATCGCGCCCCACTGATCCAGGCTGAATTTGAGGCAACACTGTATCAACATTTGGTTTTCAAGGCACAATCATTGGAAACACGCGTCTATGCCATCAATGGCTGGTTTGACCATGTGCATATCGTAGGCGCGATCCCACCGAAACACGCTGTCGCCCATGTGGTAAAACAGTTAAAAGGTGCCAGTACCCACTATCTGAATCATGTCGTGCAAGTGCCTGGCAGCGCGGCTACGGTGTCTTCACGTTAGGGGAACGCCAGCGTGCCAATGCCGAAGCATATGTCGCTCAGCAAAAACAACATCATACGCAACAAATAGTCAATGCCTGGCTGGAAAAGACGGATGCATTTGATGAGGGGCCACCTGATGCGGGTTTATTGCCTGAGAATATGGCAGGACGGCCGTTGCATGTAAAGGAATCCGCACTGGTCTATGATTTAATTGGCGATGGCGTACCATTTTAATGGGCTTTTCCGATTGTTCAAACAATCAACTAATATGCAGAAAACGTGTTGAAACACGTTAATGATTATTTCCAGTGCGTTTCAACGCACTTTCTTTAACTTGCCTATGGCTTGAGCCATAGGTCGTGTCCCGCTATCCGCATTTCTGTGCCCAAAAGAAAGATGGCGACATTGTCTTGGAGGATTGTTCTTGAAACAATCCACTAGACAATTACAAAAGAGACCGTCAACAATTGTTGACGGTCTCTAATGAATTCTCCACCATACCCCAATTTTTACACGTAGGTGGAGAAATTGACTGTATCACTTAGCCGTAGATCAGGAGGCGTCTGATCTACTATAGCGCACTCCTAAACTGATTTAGGAAAACTGTGCTTAGAACGTTAACCTTTTCTTGTTTATTCTAACTTAAGTTATACTCAATAGGGAGGAACTTTATGCACCACATTTTGCACCACTAGGATAATGTCATGGAAGAACGCCGCACGTTGGCGAGCATCTTAACTGCATATATGGCTAAACGGGGTTGGGGCGATGCAAAACTCGCTAAACGCGGTAATCTGTTGCTTGGTAAAGAAAACTTCTTGCATCGATCGAACATCCGTAATTGGCGCATCGGGGAACGGGCCAAACGAATTGCAGACTGGAGACAGTTAGTTGTCATTGCTTACATATTAGAGGTGCAAGCAGAGGATTTTGAACTTCTTCTGCAAATCTGTGAACATCCCTCTGCTAAAAAGTTGTTTGCTGATGTCGAGTCGCCCTATCTAGAACTTATGGAGCATTGGGTTGAGGAGTTGAGTCAACAACAAGCTGCAAGAATAGATAATATCCTGGCCTCCTTGCCTGCGAAGAATTATGATTTGTTCATTGGTCGTAAACAAGACAGTATAACGATCAGAAATGAGTTATTGACAAAGGAAAAGTATCGTTTAATCAATGTGTTTGGGGTTAGCGGTTCTGGTAAAACTGCGTTAGCACAAGAAGTGACGCGCATGCTGATCAAAGAAGGCAGTTTTCAAAATGTTGTTTGGGTAGACTTTGGCTCTGGATCTACTCCTGGTTGGTTACCATCAGATTCAAATGGAACCGACTTGCTGTGGATACACATTGCAAATGCTCTAAAATTATCGCTTAAAATAGGTAATGATTATTCAGAAGATATAATTATCCAACAAATTCGCGAAAAATTGGAAACACCATACCTAATTGTCATCGACAATCTCCAATTAAACAGGGAGATCGAACAACAATTATCCCAACTCCATCAATTGTCACAACGTAATGGTAGATTTCTTTTGCTTAGTCATACACGGCTTTCCCAAAGCAGTTTTGTTTTCTCATATCCATTACAACAGCTTCCCAAACAGGAATCCATAAATCTGCTTTATCATCATGCAAACATCAATGAAGCCGCCAATTTTTCTGATGTTGACCATCAGCAGTTTGATCAAATTTATGATCTTGTTGGCGGGCATCCCCAAGCCCTTATGCTGGTTGCGCATTTAGCACAGGATTACTCACTTACGCCTTTGGTTGATGAACTGATACAAAATAATAACGAAGACATTTCACAACTGACTGATCAAATTTATGCGCATATTTGGCATAAACTAACCGGTCAAGGCCAACAACTTCTAAGGGCTATGTACCTCGTATCACATACAGGTGCTTCTGAAACATATCTTCTCGCATTTAGCGGATTGAGTGAACAGGAACTTTGGCCAGCCATAAAACAATTAGTAGATTTTGCTGTTCTCCATAGGAATCGGAAAGGGCTGGAACTTTTTTATTATACACATCAGTTAACAAACTCATTTTTGAATAGACACGAGAAGTCAAAGGGTGATGATACATTGCAGGACAACTCTTTGGAAAGTATGCTCGGCAGACTATGTGATTACTGGCATCGCCGCATTGAAAAGCTAACGCTGCAAGATTTGAGCAATCATTATTTCAATCTTTCTAAAGCTTTAAGGATGGGTAGTGACTGTCACACGACGTGGGAAAAAGCAGCCAGCAGTGTGACAGAAATGACCTTTTTGGTAGAAAACAGCCTTTATTGGCAAACGTGGGTAAGTTTATTAAAAAAAGCATTGGCAAAAGACCCGCAAGAAAACCCTGCAATCAGACGCCAGATATTGTCAAGGCTGGGTCTATTCCAAAGACTTGATGACGACTTAGAAGAAGCGATTCAATCTCATCATAAAGCTCTGGCAATAGCCGAAGAACTTAACGATATCAAGGCTCAGGGGCAGAGCCATTTTAGCTTGTGTATTGATTATCGTTGTGCCCGGCAGTATGAACGTGCTCAAATTCATGGAGAAACTGCGTTAGACATATTTGAGGAATTAGGTCTAGGAAGCCCTTTCCTGGCCCCCACTCTAAACATCTTAGGATTAAATGCACACTTTCAGACGAATTTCAAAGCTGCCCAAATGTATTTTGCCCAAGCTAGCCAACTGTACAAGTCGATTTCTCATTTGTCAGGGTTATCTCGGACTTATAATAATTGGGGAAATGTTCTTCATGATGACAATAAGCCGCAAGAAGCTCTGGATAAATTAAAGATTGCACTTGCGTATGCCCAACAGTCACAAGGTAGTTTGGACAATGAAATCGTTTCTATTTCTTTATGCATGCTTTATCTCGATTTGGATAATGTTGCAGAAGCAGAACGGATTTGTGCTCAATCGACTTTAGATTATAAGAAAGAGGAGCGTCCTCTGCTGCATCGCGCTTTAATGGCTGAATGTCACGGCCGTTTATGTCGCAAAAAAAACCTGTTATCTGAGGCTAAAAAACATTTCTCCGCCGCCATCAATATGTGGAAGGAACTTGGAGATGATATTGCCTTAGCAACGATCCGTACAGTTCTTGCAGAAGCTCAGTTTGCTTCTGGAAACTATGATGGAGCTGTCACCCAGGCTAGAATGGCGCGAGATTTGTTTTATCAGGCTAACAACGATCCCT
>CAYGMR010000052.1:5664-12761 GCA_964350725.1 uncultured Ardenticatenaceae bacterium
AAAACATTCTCAGGAACAAATGAGTAAGCGGTTAACCGCCTACTTCAAGTAAAAATGGAACAATTGGCAAACTGAAAATGCTGAACAAGAGGTAATATGAGTACAGTTCACCCCGAAGATCCCCACAGCGGCAGCGAAAAAAATGCGCTAGACACTGATGTAGAAGCGCCGCTCGATCGCCAAACATTGGCCGATATTGTTGATCTCGCCTTGAGCGCCGGGCAACTGCTGATTGAAAACGGTGCCGAAAGCCAACGTGTCGAAGAAACAATACGTACGCTTGGCTCCGGCTTAGGTTGTGATTGGGGCGACGTTTCAGTCTCCTACGATGCCATCGTTGTCTCCCACAGCAGTGGCGGCGAGTTTCGCACAAAGATTCGCCATGTAAATCGACGCGGCGTCAATATGACACTCATTGCTGCTATCAGCTATTTGACGCATCGCGTTGCCGACGGTCACTTTGACCGTGTGATGGTGCGCACTGAGTTACGGCACATTCGCAATATGCCGCGACTTTATAATCGCTGGCAAACAATCCTTACGGTGGGGTTGGCTTGTGCCGCCTTTAGTCGTCTTTTTGGTGGCGATTGGCGCGTATTTATGGTGACCTTATTTGCGGCAGCCGGGGCGATGTTTGTGCGCCAGGAGCTAGTAAAGCGCCACTTCAATACATTGTTAGCGGTGAGCATCACGGCATTTGTGGCTGGCCTCTTGGTTGGTATTTTCCATTTTTTGCAGCTTGTTGACCAACCTGGTGTTGCACTTGCTGCTTCCGTGTTACTGTTGGTTCCCGGCGTGCCTTTTATTAATGCAGTCGAAGACCTCATCAAGGGTCATGTTGTTGTCGGTATTGCACAAGCTGTGACCGGGGCGTTAATCATCCTGGCGATTGCCATGGGGTTGATATTGGCTATGCAAGTAACAGGGATCAATGGCTTATGAGCGACTATTTGCCTTGGACGGTACTGGTTCAGAATATATTTTGGGCAGGCATCGCTGCATTGGGGTTTGCCATTCTTTTTAATGTTCCCAAACGTACTCTTGTTGCCTGTGCGTTATGTGGCGCACTGGCCTACGCTGTGCGCATATTGATCTTACAATTTGGTTGGATGAGTATTGAACCTGCCACTTTTATGGGCGCAACGGCCGTTAGTTTTGTGGCAGTTTTATGCGGCCGTTTCTGGCATGTACCCGCACCGGTTTTTATTGTACCTGGCGTGATTCCGCTGGTGCCAGGCGCACTGGCTTTTCGCACAATGGTGGATTTAGTGACTCTGACAACGGGTACAGCTGTTGTCGATGAAACGCTGCTAATTACCGTGATTGTCAGCGGCCTGAAGACAGTTCTGATTCTGTTTGGCATTGCGACTGGTGTCGCGGTGCCCAGTTTGTTGTTACGGCGTCATCAACCGATGACGTAAAATGGAACTGACCAACTAACAAAAAGTTATTTCACCCTTGCTGCCATTGACACGCACACGATCCCCAGTAAACAAACGCATAGTGGCATCGCCACAGCCGACCACGGCCGGAATGCCCAATTCACGCGCAACAATAGCAGCATGCGAAAGTGGTGCACCGACATCGGTGACGATGGCGGCGACACGTGGAAATAAGGGCGACCAACCGATATTGGTGCTGTTGGTGACCAAAATCTCACCGGGTTGCAACAAATGACCTTCTTCTGGCGAATCCAAACGCCGCACAATGCCTTCGACGCTGCCAGATGAACCCGGGTAGCCGCTGATCTGATTCGGGTTTTTTGCTTGTTCTGAGCCGTTTGTAACTGCATGGGCATCAAAGATGTCGAAACGTTTGTGGGGGTCAGCGGCCCATGTGTGAGGATCGAAACGGCCGTTGATCAACCCAGGATAAGCTGGCAAAGCCGAAAAACGTGCATAAGCTGCCTGACGAATAGAAATCTGCGCCAAATCTGCTTCATTCCCACCCAACACCGCCAACAATTCATCCAGCCACAGATAAAATATCCCGTCATCCAGCTGGGTCAGTTCCCCCGCACGCAGCGCAAAAACGCGTGCCAGACCAAGCAACCGTGTGACTTCTGAGCGCACAGCCTCGCGACCACGCGCCGCATCGGCAGCAGCGCTCAACTTCTTTTCAGTTTTGCCTGCCTCTTTGGGGAAACGGGTCACATACCGTTGCCAAGCTGCTTGTTTTTGTGCGGCTTGTTTGGCTAACAAACCTGGCACATCCACATCACCCAAAGTCGCCAACTGCGCATCCAGCCAGTCTGGGTCTTCTGCTGGGCGCGGCCAGCAGAGTTCAAACTCATGTGGGCCACGGTGGCCGTATTGTTTCAAATAGTCGTTACGGCTGAGTTGACTTTGTGCTACCTGCCACAAACCGACCAATGGGCCCAGACTTGCCAGTTGTTCATCCGCATTGCTTACACCTGACAACAGCAGGTTGGCATCGGTTTCGCCCACTTGCTTAACAAGCTTGTGGTGCAACGGCCGATACGCATTTTCATATCGCGATGTACCCGCTTGCAGCATTTGATACGCTTGCCGCAGCAGTGGTTCAATGTCACTTTGCCAGAGCTGCGCGAGTTCTTGTGGAGAAACGGCCGTTTCGATTGCAAGACGTAGCGTGTTAATTTGGTGGGGTAATGCGGCCGTAAATGAAGCCAATTGGCGTAAATTGCGCAGCCGTCGCCTGGCGGCACGTAAAGCGAAAGGAACAAAGCGGCGTAAGACAGTCAGGCGTGAAAATGGAATCGTAGGGATGGCGATATCAGCAGGTAAATTACCAAAAAACTCCTCACTTTCGCGGTTCATACGTTCACGGCTGAAACCTAAAGTCTGGAACATGGCACTGAAAAGGGAAAGGTTGACGTAAAAACGACCGCCGATATTGCCCATCAAGGGATCGTTGCCAGGCAGCGGATTGCCAAAGGTTTCCTCAGCATAGATTTGGATCAGTGACCATGTCAAAGGTGTCATGACACCGGGAATCGCCTCGCCAAAGTTAGCATTTGACCAGAGGTAATCGCCGCGCAAACTGTCGTTCCATTCACCGTTTACGGGATTGTAATGTTGTAAGGTTGTGATTGGGCGCGCTTGCAGCAGGGTCAATTTGCCAGCCGCCACAGCCCATTCGATATCTTGTTGGCTGCCTAGCAATTCGGTTAATTGATTGGCGAGTTTGTAGAGGCGTTTAGCATATGGTTTGAAGGCGGCTGGTCCGTTGTATTTGCCAGACGGCCGTTGCAAAATAAAATGTTCCGCATCGACCTCTCCCGCAACCAATTGCTCGCCCAATCCATACACAAAATTGCCCACCATCTCCACATGGCTGCCGCTGACCGGATCGGCCGTAAACAACACGCCTGCGAGTTCGGCTGGCACCATCTTTTGCACGACTATGGCGATTGCGGAACGCGAATTGGTCGACTGCTCCCAGTCGGGGAATGCGGATGCATCTTGATCGCTGGTTGGGGGAGTGTCGATGGCTTCTTTGTAGGCGGCAACGCGGCTGCTGAATTGGGAAGTGTAGACAGTTTGGATGGCTTGTCTGATTTCGTCGGCTGTTGTGCAATTGAGCACACTTTCAAATTCACCCGCGTAAGAGGCGTTGGCGCTGTCTTCGCTGCGGGCTGATGAACGCACAGCTACTGGGAAACGCTTGTGTGCAACGCCGTCGAAGTGACCGTCATCATTCCATAAACGCCCCAAAGCCGTTTCCACACCAGACCAATCCACCAATTTCCCATCTACAAAAGCATCGGGTGCAATGATAAATCCATTCGGCACTGGATACCCTGCTTGATATAGTCGCGCCAACGTTGCCGCTTTGCCGCCCACTTTTTTTTGTTCATTTGCTGGAAGCTCGCCAAATTGCCAAATCATGATAAGACCTTGCCACGTTTAATGATAGTTTCTACTGGATTATGGCCGAAGAAGTAGGCGATGTGGCGGTAGTCGGCTTCCTTCAGAATCAATAAATCCGCTTGTTTGCCAACCTCGATTGAACCTAAACGTTGGCCCAAGCCAATTGCATGTGCGGCATTAATTGTGCTGGCGTTGAGTGCTTCGGCGGGCAGCAGCTTTTGGAAGCGGCAGGCAATCGCCATCACCAATGGCATTGATAAGCAGGGTGCTGAACCCGGATTGATGTCTGTGGAAAGCGCCACAATCGCACCTGCATCGATCATCTGGCGTGCATCTGCGTAATAATCGACACCGAGGTTGAAGTTGACAGCCGGTAAGGGGGTTGCGACAGTGTCGGATTCGGCCAAGATTTTGATCTCGGCGGAGCCACTGAAGTCAAGGTGATCGGCTGAAATTGCGTTTAGGGCAACGGCCGTTTCTACACCACCCAAACGATTAAATTGATCCGTATGAATTTTAGCCCGCATGCCAGCATCAATGCCTGCTTGCAAAATGCGCCGTGATTGCTCCACGTCAAAGGCATGATCCTCACAGAACACATCAATGAACAAAGGGGCTTCATTGGCAGCAAAATGGGAATCTTGATACCAGGTGGCTGCAGCAGGGATCATCTCGTTGATCAGCAGATCAACATACCCTTCGGGATCATCCTTGTATTCGGGAGGCAGCGTGTGGGCGCCCAGGAAGGTGGGCAAAATGTCACAGGGATGACTCTGATCCAATTGTGCGATGACCTGCAGCATTTTTAGTTCACTTGCCAGGTCAAGGCCATAGCCGGTTTTGATTTCTATGGTTGTCGAACCCAAAGCCAACATTTCATCGAGCCGCCGTGTGGCACTGGCAACCAACGCAGCCACAGAAGCCTCCCGCGTGTGGCGCATGGTGCTGACAATGCCGCCGCCAGCCGCCATGATTTCAACGTAACTGGCACCCTGAATGCGCATTTCGAATTCATGGGCACGGTCGCCGCCGAAAACGGTGTGCGTATGTGGGTCCACAAAGCCAGGACAGACGGCTTTGCCAGCAGCATCGATTGTTTGCCGTGCAGGATAACGAGACAATAGATCATTGCTATCGCCTATAGCAACGATTCTCTCTCCATCAACAGCAACAGCGCCATTTTCGATCAGCCCGACATCTTGCATATCATTGCCCCGTTTAGGGCCGTTGGGTGCTGCACATGTGACGAGTTGTGGGGTATTGTGGATGAGTAGATCGATAACAGTTTTCATAATGAACCTAACTGGATAAACCAGAAAAATCTGCCACGAATTGCACGAATTAAAATAGCCTAAATTCGTGTCATTCGTGGCGAAAATCCTTGTAGATTGATGGATGTTAAATATTTATTTCGGTAATAGCTGCGGCCGGTCTCCTGACCGTGTCGCTTGACTGGTGCGGTCAGGAGACCGGCCAGAGCGCATTACCGATTTATTTTCTGAAAGTTCATAAACAGGCTCAAATGGTTTGCCAGACAATATCTTCAACATGATTTATCATGTTTCCGCATGTTAGCTGCAGAATTCATTCTGTCGCTAAAGCATGGGGACTTTAATTCCCCGTTCTTTGGCCACTTCAACCGCCCTTGGATAACCAGCGTCCACATGCCGCACGACGCCCATGCCGGGGTCAACGGTGAGGACACGTTCCAACTTTTGGGCGGCTTCGGGTGTACCGTCAGCGACAATGACTTGCCCGGCGTGTAGGCTGTAGCCAATACCCACGCCGCCGCCATGATGAAAGCTCACCCAGGTGGCTCCGCAGGCGGTGTTGATCAGCGCATTGAGGATGGCCCAATCCGCGATGGCGTCAGAGCCATCTAACATGCCTTCGGTTTCACGGTTGGGGCTGGCGACCGAACCGCTGTCGAGATGGTCACGGCCGATTACAATCGGCGCTTTGACCTTGCCAGAGGCGACAAGCTCATTAAATTTCAGGCCCGCTTTGGCACGTTCCCCGTAACCCAACCAACAGATGCGGGCTGGCAAGCCTTGGAACTCGATATCCTTTTGTGCCATTTTGATCCAGCGGACTAAATGTTCATCTTCGGGGAATAGTTCCATGATGGCTTGGTCAGTGACATAAATATCTTCAGGATCGCCGGAAAGCGCGACCCAACGGAAGGGCCCTTTGCCTTCACAAAACAACGGCCGTATATATGCAGGCACAAACCCCGGATAATCAAACGCCTCTTGGAGACCGTTATCAAAGGCCCGTTGGCGTAGATTGTTGCCATAGTCGAAGACAATTGCGCCTTTCTTCTGCCAATCGAGCATTGCTTGCACATGGATGGTCATCGAATCGGTCGCTTGTCGCAAATATTCATCCGCATCGCTCTGGCGCAGCGCTGCCGCGTCACCGAGTGAAAGCCCGGCGGGGATGTAGCCATACATGGGATCATGGGCAGAGGTTTGGTCGGTGACGACATCAGGTACGATGTCTAATGCGACTAAGCGCGGCAAAATCTCGGAGGCATTGCCGACGAGGGCGATGGATTTGGGGGTTTTGGCGGCAACGGCCGTTTCCACCCACGTCATCGCTTCTTCTAAATCGGCCGTAACAGCATCAACCTGGCGTAGTTCTAACCGGCGCTGTGCACGCCACGGATCCACCTCGACGAACAAACCCACACCGCCATTCATCGTCACCGCCAGCGGCTGCGCACCCCCCATTTCGCCCAGACCGGCCGTGATCACGAACTTGCCAGCTAAATCAGACCAACCCTGTTGGCGTGCCAGCGAGCCAAAAGTTTCGTAGGTGCCTTGCAAGATACCCTGCGTACCAATATAGATCCAACTGCCGGCTGTCATTTGGCCGTACATGATTAACCCTTCTTGCTCCCACTTGTCAAAATTCTCTTGCGTCGCCCAGGCAGGCACGATGTTGGAGTTGGCGATGAGCACACGCGGTGCGCCTTCGTGCGTACGAAAAACAGCGACCGGTTTGCCTGATTGCACGAGTAAGGTTTCGTCAGGTTCAAGATTGCGTAACGATTCCAAAATCGCTTCAAAGGCAGGCCAATTGCGGGCGGCTTTGCCACGTCCGCCGTAAACGATCAAGTTGTCAGGGTCGAAGGCGACAATCGGGTCTAAATTGTTTTGGATCATGCGGTAGGCGGCTTCGATTTGCCAGTTTTTACAGGTCAGTTCTGTGCCGCGTGGGGCTTGTACTTTTCTTGACATTTTT
>CAYGMR010000052.1:12861-17282 GCA_964350725.1 uncultured Ardenticatenaceae bacterium
CATCAAGGGCAGGACGGGTAAAGATACGCGTAAATGGTAGCCGTAATCATCATACCCCGCCATACCTTCTGTGCCGGGCAGGACAATGAATGCTGGTTGGATGGTGACAAAAAACAGCCAATCCAAAATGGTTAAATCAAACAGCCAGAACGAGAAAAAAAGGGCATAGGTATTGATGAAGGCGAGTTTGAAGGGTAAACGGCCGTTGTTGACCCGCTTCAAGCGGAAATTCGACCAGACCACAGATCCTAGCAAGATCAAGAAAAACGGAATCGCCAAAATGATGCTTTGGTGTTTGGCGCGTTCTCCCGGCGGTCCAAATTTCTCGCGAATATCCGGTGGGTAATCATTCACCCACATCTCAGCATTGTAGGCCAACGAACCCACCAATAAGGTTCCCATCGCACCGTTCAATGCAAGCGCATCCAGCAAAAAGCGTTTAACTGAAAATTCTGACAGCAAATTGGTTTCCATGATTGGTTTTTGTTTACCAAACACCCGGCAGCAATCGGCAACGTGTTTGCTGAGTGAAATCCACATAGCCTGGCAGTTCATCTTGTAACATCTGGTCTTCCAATTTTGTACGCACAATAAAACTCATGACACCAACACAACCTACCAGCAATGCATACCATGATCCCAATAACAACGGGGTACAAATGTAGAAGAGTACGGCGCCCAGGTACATGGGATGGCGCACAATACGATAGGGGCCGGTAGTGATGACTTGTTGACCGCGTTCATCTTGGATACGAGCGGTAGTAACTAAATAGGGGTTTTCGGCCATAGCCCAATATGGCAAAAACAATCCTGGAATCAAACCGATAAAACCAACAATTTGTAGAAAGATCGGCATGTTAGACCAACCAAAACGCATATCCAAACCGGCTAATAAGGGTGTCAAAAAGATGACAAAAACAAATACAAATTCAAACTTTTTGTCCCAAGATTTGGTTTTATCCGATTTGCGACCGCGCTCGTTGACAACCGCAGGGTTTTTGCGGGCAGCCCAAATGCTGCCCGCAAAAAATGATAAAAAGCGCATACCGGCAAATACCCCAGCTGCCGGCCACAACAAGGTTCCGGCCGCGCCAAATAAAATCGCCAATTCCAGCAGCAGTGATATAAACACAAGTATCATATGTATTTTTCCTGAACGTTCTACTTTCGTTTTTCTATGTGTGATAGTCATGTGATTGTCTCCAATCTTTCCCAGACATTTACATCTGTACTAACTCTACAAATATTTCATCGGTGATGCGTGGACCAACGACAATCAAATTATCCTGATCGATGATTTGCAGGTGCATATTTTGGTCGAAGGGGATGTAGTTTTGCACGCGAAACCGGATTTGTGGTTTTAGCCCTAATTGATCCAGATAACGTAGTAAATCAGGGTCATGATCATGGACACGCTGGATAACGGCCGTTTGTCCCGTACGCAGCTCACTCATCGGAAAATCGGCAAAAGTCTCGATTTCTAATTCATAAGTCGGTATGGGATGCCCATGCGGGTCACGCGCTGGATCCCCCAGCACACGGGCGATACGCCGTTCCATATCTTCAGAAATGACATGCTCCAAACGCTCTGCTTCTGCATGCACTTCATCCCATGTGTAGTCCAAAATTTCATGCAAGAAGAGTTCGAGCAGCCGGTGGTGGCGCATCATTTCCAGTGCGGCGCGATGCCCAGCATCTGTCAGGAAAACGCCTTGATGTTTTTTGTAAGTGACCAGGGGCGGGTCTTCTTGCGCCATTTTTTGTAACATGCCGGTGACGGAGGCAGGACGTACTTCGAGTTGTTCGGCAATTTGGGAGGTGGTGGCACGGCCGTAACGTTCATTGATGACATAAATCGCTTTGAGATAATCTTGTGCTGCTGGTGAGATATTTGTGAGCATGTGAATTTCTTTAACTTGTTAGCCTAACTAAATCAATATTTAGGCTAACCTAAATTTATTAGTTAGAACAAATTATACGAATCTGGAAGCAAAAGTCAACCCCAAATTTTGGGGGCTGCCATGCATAGGAAAATAACGGATTTCGTTGCAAACGTTAATTCATTCTTTCTACAATCTGTGCTGAGCCTGTCGAAGTCTTTGTTGTAGCCATCCTGGAAGTAAAATCCATACGAATCTCTGACAAAACGGGTATAATCATGTCCATTATTGTTGTCATTTGAGTCGCGAGATAGTGAGATGTTGGATGTAGAACAAATCGGCCGTTACAAAATCAATCGAGAACTTGGACGCGGCGGCATGGCCACCGTCTCCCGATTGCCTTGTCCGTGCGACGGCCGATACGTTTGTTTATCCAACGCGGGCGAGGCGCTTGGTGGGCAAACGTATTGATAAAAACAAAACGCCATTCGCAAGCGCCTCGCCCCTACCATAATTTGGAGAAGAAAAATGTTTACACACGCAATTACACGTTTGCCCGGCTCAAATTTTGCCCAAGGAATCACAACGGCCGATTTAGGTGCGCCAGATTATGCGCGCCTTTTGCAACAGCATACAGCTTATATCAACTTGCTGCGCTCGCTTAACCTGGCCGTGACTGTCTTGGACAGCCTGCCGACGTATCCTGATGCCTATTTTGTAGAAGATGTGGCCGTGGTCACGCCGGAAATCGCTGTGATCACCAATCCAGGTGCAGCGGCACGGCAGGGTGAAGAGGCTTCAATTGTGGCTCCTTTAGCCCAATTCAGACCAATCGCCCGCATTCAAGCGCCCGGCACAGTGGATGGTGGTGACGTGTTGATGGTTGACAAACAATTTTTTATTGGGATTTCAGAGCGCACCAACCGGGCCGGTGCCGAACAGTTGGGGAATATTCTGGCAGAATATGGGTATGAATGTACGGCCGTTGCCGTTGCCGATGGCCTGCATTTGAAATCGAGTGTCAACTATGTGGGCAAAAACACAATGCTCATCACCGCCGAGTTCGCCGATCATCCAGCTTTTGCAGGGTATGCAAAAATCATCCTGGATGCTGACGAAATTTATGCCGCCAATACCTTGTTGGTCAACGAGCATTTGATTATGCCTCAAGGTTTTCCCAAAACACGTGCAAAATTGGCTGCCCTGGGCTTCCCGATCAGCGATATAGATGTCAGCGAGGTACAAAAGATGGATGGTGGTTTAACGTGTATGTCGTTGCGGTTTGGTAGCGCAAATCCGCAAATTTGATCGACGCTATTTGCAGCCAGTGTTGGCTGATATGATTTGAACAATGAATACACAAATTACTTTACGACAACTGAACCTGACCGCAACCCGCGTATTTATGGGCACATTGACGGATGGCGTGCTGCTCCATGCAGGCTTAAAGGAAGTGGCTGCAGCCAACCAGATACACACCGCAACATTTGATATGTTGGGTGGATTGCATGCTGTTGAATTCACAGCCTACGATTTTGAACGCCAGGAACGTTTGGCTCCGGTATTGTTACGCCGCCCCATGGAAATCATTGCCGGCCATGGCACCATCAGCCAATTGGATAGCCAACCGCATATTCACATACATCTGGCGGTGAGCTATCGCGACGGGGAGCAGATTCGTGTGGTGGGTGGTCATGTGGCTATGGCTGAAGCGTTCGCGGTTGAATTTACGTTAAGCGCCTATGACGGCACGCCTGTAAAGCGTGGACTGCATGCAAAAACGGGCTTGATGTTGTGGGACTTGAAAAATGGTCAATGATCAATTGACAATTGTCAATCGGCCATTGGCTATTGACCATTGCCAATTTCGAAGACAAAAGCGCCGTTGTGGGCGAATAGCTGGGTGATTTCGGGGTTTGCCACGAGTTTGGCAGGGTCAAAAAAGCCGCCTTTTTTACCGACATACACATGGGTGATCCCTTGTTCGCGCAGCCAGGCGGCTGATGCGGGGTCTGCCCAATCGCTAATCTGGGAGGCTTCCTGATTGAAGGCGCGTACATCGTTGAAAAAATCGATGTTGTAGATGTAATCAATGGGTGGTGTGCTGGTCATTTGGCCGTTCAATGGCATGATCCAGGCACCGCCATCGCCAGCAGCCCAGGTTTCGCCCAACCACTGCCAACTATTCACGCCAATGCGTGCATCGGGCGGCAGCTCTGTTTGCATCCAATTGAGCGCGGCCACATCCTCAAGTTGTGCCAGAATGGTTTGCTCATTCAAAATATCGGCTTGCTGCTGCACGCCAAACAATAACGCGGCGGCAATCGCAAAACCGGCCAGCACATAAGCGACAGTGCGCAGTGACCAATGGCGGGCCTCAATCCATTGCCAAACCTGATCCAACAAGACGCCGAGAAAAAGGGCCAAGGGCACAAATAAAATGATATACATGCTGTTGAGGTTGACTAGCGATGTTTCGGGTAAACCCAGATTGTCACCCGCGACCAGCAAAAAGAGGCTGCCAACCCACAGAAGCAACAG
>CAYGMR010000053.1:0-14607 GCA_964350725.1 uncultured Ardenticatenaceae bacterium
GTCACTTCCATAAACAACTGTTGCAACTTTGGATTCTTGCTGCTTGCCCACTGGCGCAAAATCGCCTCTGTGATCGTCACTTTTTTACCGTTGACAATGACCGTTGAACCGTCGCTTTTTTTCGCCTCCTCGTGGGCAATCTGCTGTGCAAGTTTGCGTAGCGTATCAAACGACTTGGGACGGCCGTTGCGGTTAATTCGCGGGTCTCCTTTCTTAAATGTGCCTGGTCGGTTCTGTTTAGTCACCTGTTTTTACCTGTATATCAGGACAGTAATTCCGGCTGTATGCCAAATGCGTCGACGTACCGTTGCAATGATACCGCAACATAGGCGGGTGAAATTTCAACGGCTCGGCATTGGCGGGAAAGGTTTTCAGCGGCGATGATTGTGGGCGAACTTCCTGCATAAAAA
The DNA here is from genome assembly GCA_964350725.1 of uncultured Ardenticatenaceae bacterium. GTDB lineage: Bacteria > Chloroflexota > Anaerolineae > Promineifilales > Promineifilaceae > JAACFF01. The sequence goes on from CAYGMR010000053.1 coordinate 411, forward strand.
TCAATTATTACACCATCGTCTTTGAAGCAATATTCAATAATCTTTCTATATAATTCTGATGGCTTTTGCGTTGGGTGCACTCTTTCTTCGCGCTCTCCTTCTTGTACCATACCCATCCAAACGTGTCTAAATATCTTTGTCACAATTGGAAGCGATGACCACGCCAGCTCGCAATCGCTAAAATTATCATCCCATTCCCTGCCTTTTTTGTCCCACACAATCCAACCTTTGCAGACAGGTAACAAGTCGGCATAATAATTTGCGCCCCATAGTATGTTATCTTTGGCTATACTCAGAATGTAGGATGGGTTGTATTTTTCATTATCCCCAACGATTGGCGAATAGTTATTCACTTTCACCACGATGTTCGCGCCTCCGATAGCGGAGGCGCTAATGCCTACAACGTCAATTCCATAAGGGACATCATGAATACCATAACGGGCAACCTCACCACCCATAACCCGCTCCACCACAGCCTCATCCGTACAATCGCCACAAATCAGCCGGTGTTCTTGCCCCTCCACCCTGCTAGGCAATCGCCACATCTGACCCAATTCAACGCCCCATTTCTCGCGTAGTTCGTCGGCTCTGTCAATCTGCGGCTCTGCGTCGGCTGGTTCGGGTGGCTCTGGCGGCTGGTCAAACACAAAAGGCAATGCGTCGAAATGTACTGATTCTTGAATCCATTCGTCGGATATATCCCACGTAAACGCGTCAAGCCCTTCTTGTGTTATCTGCCCAAACTGTGAAGATATAGCCAATAACTTTTGCTTTGCTTCCTGCTCGGTCGCTGCGGAGACATAGACGACCGGCACGTCCATCAGCCAACCTTCTTTGAGAAACACGCGCTGTCTTTGGTGACCGTCAAGCAATTTCCCCGCCTCCAGCCATACGAAAAAAGGCACAATCACACCGTTTTCAATCAGCGACTTTTTGAGTTTGTTGTAATTGCGTTCGGACAATTCTTTTAGGTCGCCTTGCAGCGGCAATAACTCCGTAATCGGCACATGTGGCATATCTGAAAGTTCTTTGGCAATCTCTGGTGTTTTCATGTCGTATTAATTATACCATACACTGGCAAGCGGCGGAGAAGTCCTAAAATTTCCCCAATTCTCGAATAACCGCATCCTCGCCCCAATCACCTGAATCGTACTACGCGATAGAACTGTCAACCACGGTTGACGTTTCATTCCTCATCTGCGTACCCTAGCAACCCCCACGGAGCCATAAAAAAAGCTACAGGAATTGTAAATGTCGCTGTCAAAAAACTGATAATCACAGTCATTGATATTGGATTCCACCAGTATTTAGCGAGCAATGGTTCATAAAACTGGCTTTCAGTATTTGACCAAAACAAATAAAACATTGCTACATACCAACCACACGCAATAACAAATGCTGGTGGAATAGTACGATATATTTTGTCACCACTAATTATTTTGATGAAAACAAACAGCGCGAAAAGTGCGAATATCAAATAAAATCCATTCATCAGTCACGCCCCCTACTAATTAACAGAATGAGCAAAACACACACAGCACCTACAAGGCCAATCAGCCCAAACGATAACCCAAAATCATCATAAGTAACGCCTACCACTTGAGGGTCTGCGACCATTGCCCTGGCAACAAGTGATAATGCACCTATTCCCAAACCAATCGTAATTGCGATTCCTATAATTGCTTTTTCAAATGTCATCTTTTTACCTCCTCTGATTCGCTCGGCAGGTGCCAGGTGAACCGATATAAATACCAATCCTTACCGTTTGCTCCTGCCTTCGCCAGTAAATTGGATACATCGATCACATAGACATCATCTTGACAAAGCCGGGCGGTTTCAACAGCCAGCGCGTCGCGCAGTGCTGCATGCACCGTGCTGCGCTCTTTTTTCGATGGCGGTGTAATTGCACTACCGTACTTGTTTACAGAGCTTAGCCGGCTGATTGTGAGAAGGCTCTGATAAGGATCAAAGGCGAGGCAAAGGCCGCTTGATAGTTTGCGCCTTTGCACCTTGCCGTGTCGTAGCCAGCCATAAAGCAGCACAGCGATGGAATTAGTGAGCGTGGTCATTCGTCCTTAGCCTCCATTTGACCCAATACTTTGTCCATCAAAATGTCTCTCTTTTCGGTCGTTGTCGTTGTCGTCGTCATGTGTGACGACGAACAATTTTGATAAAGTCGCTATTGGGTAGGGGGGTTGCTAATCTTGAAAAACCGTTCACCTTTCTCGGTCAATTGATAACGATTGCCCCGCTTTTCTAGCACACCTACCCCGCATAATTTACTAGTGTTTTTGTTGTAAATATCCGTCGTCCATTTATCTTGGCCCGTTCCCTGCCAAGTTGCATCTTGTAGCCAAAAATCACGAGTTGGCCATCTGCCAACATTCTTTACCAACGCCAATACACGATTAGGGAAGAAAATACCGGATATTTTCTCGCCTAGTTGATTTAGGCTGATGATGCTGTCTGACACGCTGGTATGAATAGTTGCTACGCGGTCGGGCTGTTCAGGCGGTCGGGTGTATTGTCGCTCTTCGATAATTTCAGGAACATCACGATTAAGCAGAAGGTAAGCAATCATGAGCAATCCAAGCAAGCCACCAGCCAGCAAACCAACGCCAATAGCCAACTGAATATCACTACCAGAATTCACGCATTGATAGATATGATTCATGTTTTTGGCAATCAATGCAATGCCGGTTGCAGCCGCTGTCACTGAGAAGAAAAAATACATGAAGGGCTTACCCATCTGTTCTGATGTGCTGTAGTAGTGTGGGTTTGCCGGTCTGGATTTATACTCGTTGATTATCATTTGTTCGGCCTTGTAGGTGCTGTATCAACTCCGCTTGCAGTTCATCGCATAATTCATCCAATCGCTTGTTTGCCAGATAAATCTCATTGCGGATTCTTGCTATCTCGTTTTGCAATTCATCAATCCTACTCATCACGAATCACCCTGATATTCAAAGTCGTATCGCCTTTGACATTAGTTGTCTGGTTTTTCAATCATCGCTTATCCTCAAATATGACACCACGGACAATAATAAGACCATCTACAATGTCGATGAGTTTGTAGCCTTGTAGCTGGCGTAACCATGCACGGGTAGTTGTTTCTGATTTATTAGATAATTCTGTTGCCTTCCAGAATGTTACATTACAATTATTTTCTATCATATATTCCACTATTAAATCTAAAAATGCACCTAGTCTATGCTGTGTATCTCTGTGTTTTTGTGGTGCAACAATAGTACCATCTAATTTGTTCATTTGCAATTACTTTCCTTCAGCACACCATCTACACAATGAGCCAATACAAGGCCGTGCAATTGGATGCTCTAATAATAATTTGCATTTCTCGCATTTTTTGCCATTAGGATCAAACCTGTAACCCTCATAAGTGAAGTTACCATTAAAGACAGTTTTGATCTTGCCGCTGCCTTTTGTTTGATAAATCCTTACACGCCCGGTACGATGTAAACTAGTCATCGTTGATACCATTCATAAAACTTTTGATGCCATTCCATTTCCTGGATAAGTTCAGTGGCCTTGTATGCTGCTTGTATCCACTTATCGCGAAGATTAGCATATTGACAGTATCTCGCCGCTCGTTGCGGTTCCTGGATGCCGGGTTCATCTGCCATTGCCTGGATTTTGGCCTGGAATTCTTGCGCTCGTTGCTCGGATAATTTTCTGGCAGCTTCCAGAATTTTGATTGTTTTGTCCATAAGATTTTCCTTTAGCGGCCTTGTATGCCGGTGGTCGTTTCCATGCTGATGCCATGCATTATTGATTTATATTTTTGCGGGATATACATCAATTAGGAACAGCATTGATTGCATGACATCAGCATGAAAACGACATACCCAACATACAATGCCGCTACTATTTAACCATCATCCACACAATACCAATCACCACAACCCAAAACAATACGATTAGCGCAATCGGGATCGCCGCTGTGGTGCATCCTGTATACATTCCTGGTTTTTTGTCCATGTCATCCTCCTAAAACCAATACATAAATAATCGCCAATAATAACCCTACTACGATGCCTGCAAAAACGGGCAAGGCAATCCACTTTAAGAAATAATCATCATTCATTTTTTACACCTGTCAATTAACATATTTGCTATCACCTCCCTACTGTGCCAATACCCCCAACCATACTTAAAATTCTGGTAAAATTTCTTAACAGCAAGAACGCCTTCAATCCATTCAATAATTTCATCATCTTCATTCCGTTCATCAAGAAGCTGATAGGTATTAACATCAAGCATTACTGGTGCTTTGCAAAATGACGCGCTTTTCCTTGCCCATTTCCATGTAAATGCGTGATATTTACCATACTTTCCATACCTCTTTTCAACTTCGATATATTTGCCTTGTAGGTTGAACACCCATATCATGTTTCCATAAAATTCTTCTCGTTCTTTTATTTCGTCAATTGAGATAGGTGAGCTTTGTAATTCAATTACAGTACCATCATTCAAAACAATATCGGCACGATGTGAAATACCATTATGCTTAATTGTTACTTCTATATTTTCAGGCGGTAATATTTTTTGCCAGTTATAATGCCATTCACCCATTCCCTCCGACCAACTATCACACTCACTTAAGTTCTTGTGTGCCCAATGCCATATATTTACATCACCACATTTTGAAATGACATCTTGCTTACAAAGCGGACATATAGCATTCATGCTTGGTGAAGCTGGAATAATTTCATCATTTTTGAGTGCATAAAGCATATCTTTTATCTCTCATTTACGGAGGGTACGGAGGGTACGGAGGGTTTGGTAACTATTAATTACATACAATATTTATATATTTATTGGTGCAAGTGATTAATAATAGGATCAACCCTCCGTACCCTCCGTAACCAGTGTAATTTTTCACGCCAACCCTCCGTACAACCCTCCGTACCCTCCGTAAAAATACACTATTTCTTGTGTTACCATATCATTTTTAACCCATGCCATACCATCAAACCGCCTGAATCCTTCCGTTTTGAGAATCCAACCCTCCGTAAGTCTCTGGCAAACTTCACCATTGATTTACTTTTGTATCCATTGTCCTTACACCATTCTTTATATGCGTCATATATTGATTTGGATTGAACGGTATATGATGAAGCTAATTCACACATTTCATCTATGAACATTCCAACAATATCATTTTCTAATTCAAAATCTCTTGTTGCTTGCTCGACACTTACAGGTACATTAAATTTGCCCCGCGCTCTTAGGCGTTGAAGCCCTGTTATTGCCCAATTTAGGATGCCTGATTTCTCAGCGGCTATTTTCTTTTTCAAATCTGGATCAACAATTGCTTTATTTAGCTTTGGCACTTCAACAACTTTGATCCGTCTGTATAGTCCATCGCCAGGATTTGATATTGTGGGATAATCATTCATTGCCCACAGGATTTTACAAATAGGCATTACAACAATTGCAGGTGCGAATTTCATGTCAACTAGAATTGATTCACCAGAAATGATAGCATTCAATGTATCTGAGCATTGCACATATTCATTAGGTTGCTCAGTCGCAACAATCAATGTTTTTCCAGGAAGGTCAGCAAGTGCAAATCTGCTTTTCTGTAAATTTGACAGTGACAATACCCACGATCTCGATCCTAGTATTGATTGCGCCCCATGTATAAGAGTCGATTTCCCTCCGCCACGTTCCCCCTTTAGCCATACAGCTATTTCATATTGCGTATCTGGTGTTAACGAATAACCACAAAATTCTTGATAAAAATCAATAACGGTAGAATCAAAACGAGCTACAGCTTTATCCCAGTTTGGAGATGTGGCTGTTATATCATAGTCGTAATCCATACAATATGTTAGCTTGTCTTTACGATCATGAGGCATAAGCGCAAAATTTACCAGATTCAGCGTACCATTTTTAAGGTTCAGATATTCAAGTCTATCAAGCTCGTTTACGTCAACGGCAAGATGTGCCTGCGCCATTTTTTCAACACCGCCAATGCGTCTATCACTACACTTTGTCGCAACTATATATGATTTCCAAACTTTCTCTTCATCTTCGTCAGCAGCATTTTCAAGTTTTTCTCTAGCAAGATCATTCATTTTATTAATTACATTAAATATACTCAATTGTAATTTTTGCTTGTTGTCTGGCTCCCAGTGCGTGCCATTCCATAGATACCATTTTTTATACGATTGAATATACATGCAATTTTCTTTGTGTATGTCCATCCATGCGCTCAAAACACCGCCGTCTTCTGCCTTGTAATTGCCTAAGTCCATGTTTTTATCCTAGTGGCTGATATAACAAAACACATGTGCCTTTGTTTAGTGGTTTTTGCCGCAGAAATGATTTTTATAATCTGGGGGCTTAATCCAGATGTCCAAAAACCACTAAACAAAGAAACATGTGTTTCCTAGTTAACCATTTCTGCTGATTGTCGCGATTAGAGCCACCTAACCACACAAAAATTTTACCATAAATCACCATGATTTGCAAAGGAAATTGGCCTTGTATACTGCGTATTGACACCCAGCATACAAGGCCATTATCTTCACTAATAAACCCATACGCCATTCTGCAAAGGTGATGGCAATCCCTGATTCACCATTTTCAGGGACGTAACTAATTGATCTTGAATGGCAGATTTAACAACACATACAAGGCCTCTAACTTCCGCTTCCATGCCACTATAATCCATAATTGCCTTGTCGTAAATGTGATAGTTATCGGCGTATGAATTAGGTGATTGCTTTTTACAATATTCGTGCATTGCTGCATATCGTTCATCTGCTGTTTTGCCCCATAGGGGAGCATCTAGCCAAGTTAACCGGCTCATTACTGTTGCTTCATTTATTGCTTGTTTTGGCTGCATGTATCTGATGTTCATTGTTTTGTTACCTTTGCCGGTCTTACGCCACCGGCGGGGCGATGAATTAAAATGCACCGACCAACTTGTTTGGCAAGCATCCATGCTTCTTTGCGAGTTTCAACTGGGCGTCTGGCTTTGCCCATCCAGTGCGATAACGCCGGTGATAGCCAGCACAATAATCTATGTGCGATTCGATGATAATGCCTGCTGCCGCCGCATTGTCCAAAATCGCGGTTGAAACCCATCCCACTGGAATGGTTTCATTCCCTAGAGAATTCCAAATTGCGTCGACTTCTCGGCTGTTTCCCGCTTGGATAGCGGTATTTGCCTGCGCTATTAAAGCGCTTCCTATTTTTTCAATTTCTTTTTGTTGCTCTTTCGTTTTCATCATTTCTCCTAGCCGCTTGCCCTGACTGCACGGCGTGCCGGGCGTAGATGGGCTTGATTACCACCTATCAGACGAGTATCGCCGCGTGGCCGCCAACTTCATCCTGAATGCCTTGCTTGGCGATACATTGAATTCTGCCGCAATTTCTGCGGGAGATGCCCACCGGCAGTAAGCGGCATCCCTGTATTTTTGCGTCCGTGTATCCTGCGTCGCTGCGTAACTTAAATATGTCCTATACTTACCTGGGTTTATTTCTTTCATGATTTCTCCTAGCCGCTCCCCCTGACTTTCACGGCGTGCCAGATGTTTGATTTATTATGCTAATTCTCTAATTCTTTTCTGACATCTGCAACCGAAACATTGTATAAATTTGCAACATGTTTCATGGTACGGCCATGTGTCATTTCGCTGTATGGAAAGCGGCGGCTTGGGTTGCGAATTGATGCACAACATTTGCAACGCTCCTCGTCCGCTAAATAAAAACGACCGCCATTGTCAAATTCACCTGCCGGATGACTTTTTCTGTTTTGACGATCTAGGTATTCTTGTGCTGCTTTTTGTGCCTGATTCATTTCAATATCTCCGTTTCCTTGCCCCCGCTCGCTTGAGCGGGGACGGTGTTGGTCTATTTCTTGTGTTCTTCGTAGAACATATCATACGGCGGTAGTTGCGTCGGCTCTGGAGTTTCTAGACTGTTACGAAATTCGCTGCGATACTTTTCAACTAAAGCGTTTGGGTCTTTGCCGCCAAAAAGATAATCGCTCCATAAGTCGTCATAATCATCATGTTGATCATCAATTCCTAATTCGTCTAATAATTTTGAAAATTCTTGATTGTTCATCACTTTAATCTCTCCGTTTGCTTGTTGAATAATGTACCCATAGTATACCCAAAATAGACCCATGTTGCAAGGGCATTTAGGTGACAATTAGGTGACATATTCATCTAATAGCATATTGGCGTATTCAGTAAATGACATGTTCATGCCTTTCAGCATCTCATCGAATAGCTCGACACGTTCGGCGGTGAATTCGGCACAACGACGGTGGCGCTTGCAAGGGGGAAAAAAATACTTTTCAATTTGTCGGCTATCACATTGTCCATGAGCAACTTTCCAAATGAGCGCACCAGACACGCCGATCAAATCGCCTATATCTTCCCACGTTTGGCCGTCATTTCTTAATTTCTCAATTTCGTTTATGACATTCGCGCTCATTTTATCCTCTTTTCGTGTTCTTACCGTGGTAAGATTGATAATTCAGGTTATCATGGTAGACAATGCGTCCACAGCACATACAAGGTTCACATTGTGAATTTGCATATACAAATCAATAACCGATAACGAACCATTAAGGCAGGCATGACACCCAAACCGGTTCCGGCTGGGATCAATCCATGCGCTTGCTTTTCTGTCATCATGTAGTGGACACTTTACTACATACCAGCCATTGCTACTTGGCTTGGCATCTGGCAGAAGATGCAAAATAGACACGCGCTCGTTAATGTCATCACAACGGCCGTTTGTTTCTGGCTGCGGCTGCCAGGGGTTGAAGGGCTGCGACGTGGTGATAGCTGGCCTTGTAGGTCTTATACTAAATACCGATTCAGGCAACACGTCATAAATTGATTTGACATCCATAATGGGCTGGCCGGGGCAAACTTCTGTATATCTTCTGCCGGTTGGGTGAGTGCTAGGAAAAGTAAGGCAATATCCACTGGCTTTTACCTCGCCGCCTTGCCACTTCATTGTATGCGGCGGCACTTCTTCCATATAGTAATAGTAATGATACCCGCGCCCCGTGCGTATCGTGTATGTATCAGCATACCCCGCTTGGCCGTATGTTTCTAGCCATAGATCATGAGCGGCTGGGTTGTCAAAATCTAAAATCACCAAATTGTTATGACCGCAAACAACGGCAATATTAGATATTGTTTTATACCATGATTCTATTTCTTCGTGCATAGGTAGAGTGGCCTTGTAGGGTTGCCATGAGGGGATGGCGGGTCGTTTGGAGCGGTAAAAAATGGGGATTGTGATAATCCCCATTTCTAGCCAGTGGTAGGCTACAGATTTGCAATTCATACAGCACCTACAAGGCCATTAGTTTGTCAATCCAGCCATGGCCGTCCTTCAACTTATCGGCGTTCAATTGGTCAAGTTCATCAATCGTGACACCTAATAAATGAGCGGCAATAACGACATAATAGAACACATCCCCCAACTCATCTATCATCATTTCAGGTGTTATTTTTTTGGATGGCTTGAATTCTACCTTGTCCACTAATCCAATGAATTCGCCGACCTCTGAGGCCAATCCCATAGCCATATGCATGAAATGTTCGCGTTCTGGGGTTTCATCATCCAGCCACGTTACAAGGCATCGTTCTTGATATTTATCTGGTTTCATAATTCAACTCCTGTAAATTTAATGCTAGAAAATAGCATTGGCTGATTTGGCATTTGTTTCCTTAGCAATGTTTCAGAATATCCAGTTTTTTCAACTTCTATTTTTACCCGTGCAACCTCATCTATCCATGCCTTGCCTGGATTATAAAATTCCTTGAGTATTTCAAATCCATATCCACTGCGATTTTTATTTATAGCTGCAACTATTGACGCGCCCGACCCCGCAACGGGATCAATGACAACATCTCCCTCATCTGTAAAGATTTCAATTAAGCGCTCCAGTAAAGCAACTGGCTTTTGTGTAGGGTGTATTTTTTGAATCAGTGGGTCTTTGGATTTATCACTAATCCAATCCATAACATTAAATACCATTTTTCCATTATTGTTAAATTTTGGGAGTTTGTTACGGTACAATAATAATGCATATTCAGAATTGCCAACTACGCGCATATTGGCTTTTAGCACTTGGGCGCTAAAATTCTTACGAAAAACAAGATTTATATAGTTGTTAATGCCGTGTTTTTTCGCCAATTCTATCAATGGCATCTGTTGCTCAAAGGAACAAAAGACGATCATGCATGGGGCTTTACCGCGCTCTTTTGGTTCCTTGATCATCATTTTTGAGCAAAAATGCATGAATTCAGCAGAGTTAAAGTTATCATCACCACGAAAAAATGATGAGGCTGCAAATTCACTTTGCCCCTTTGAATTATCTCCATCGTTGTACCATTGGGGGTTCGACCCATAGGCATTAATGCCTATATTGTACGGTATATCTGCAATTACTAGTTGCGCCTTGGGGATATGATACCCTTTGAAATTTTGGAAGTTATCCCGTATGAAATCATATTTTGTTTTTCTTTTCCAATTGTTCTTGTCCATAAAAAAATAACCTCTCTTCTGTTTAAGTGGCTGTCGCATCCCCCAAGTGAGGGAACCAATTAAACAGAAAAGAGGCTACTTTTCCATCATATTGCGACATGCGACAGCCGACTAAATATACTCTGTATTACCAATTTATCCTTGTAGTAGTAGTGTTTCAATTCCAGAAACATCACCTACACCATCATTAAAAAATTGACCGCCTGATTCCGCTGCCAATCGCTGTAAAAATTGCTCACCATACTCACCCTCGCAGCCGCAATAAATCACATCTATTTTATCGTTGAATGTTTTAGCAGCATACAAGGCCGATTCTTCATCATTTGGTTCACCGTCTGAAATGACCACAATCTTGAGGCCGCAATCATCCGCAACTTTCACGAATTGAAGACCGGCTGTTAGATCAGTTGTGCCTTCACCCCAGTATGGTTTACCGCTTGGCACAAATTCAACATGTGACGCGAATGTGATAAGAGCGACCGCGCCGGGATAGCGGCCTTGTATGCTGGTTAACGCTTCTTCTGCTACTTCTTTTCTGGTTTTGCCGTTAGGGGCATCGCCGTAATTCATGCTGCCAGACGTATCGAGCAACACAACTATCTTTGCAGATAAGAATGATTCTGCAAGGCTGATGTTTTGCTTTTGGGCAATGTCTGATAGGCTGCCAACTGCTATTTGATTGTTCATAATTAAATCCACTCCCGTCTTAATTCATTTATTGATTTGTCCCATGAAGTCACAAGTGTACGGCCGCTTTCTACAATGTCATTCCATGCTAAAATCTTTGACACATGAAAACGTCCTAGTCGCTCCGTGCCTTCACACATTATCAGGCCGCATCTTAGTGGCATCGACCAATCAGAGGAAGCGGCCTTGTAGGTGCTGCCTTGTTTTGCCAGTGCCTCAAGTTTCAAGCCAGCATCATATTTGCGCCGCTTCGTTGGATTACGCAAGATATTGTACGCCTCGTTGATTCGTTGTGACATTTCATGAGCATCTTCATCTTTGTTTATGTCTGGATGATAGCGTCGTTGCATTTTGCGGTATGCTTGCTTGATTTCTTGCTGGCTTGCCGATTGACTGACAAGAAGCACAGCATACAAGGTCGATATTGCATTTTGACTACTATCATCTGATTGCCCGTTGAAAAATTCCTTGAGGACTTTCTCAGGGAAGGCATACGGCCAATCAAGTTTTGGAACATTAAAAGCAAGTCCAATAATTCCTTGTTTTGTCCCTGCCATTCTTGCCCCATAGCTCACCATCTCGCCTGTGCCCCTATCTTTTGCTTGGCCTATGTACTCCACCCTAATCAGCCGTTGCTCGGTTTGAGCCGCTTTGGTGGACAAGTTGCCAGACACATGAGCCGTAACACCTAGCCACCTGTCAGCTAAATCAATTAGCGTTGATTCGTATTTAGGTGCTACAGCCCAATATTTGCCAGCAGGAACCCAACGGCGATCTCGTGATGGAATCTCACGCTTTAATCCAGCTACAAGGCCGCTATCATACGAGCTATAAAATTTTAGTTCGTTACCGTTACGTTCGATTCTTGCGTAGGCCATTTTTAATCCTGCTTGGATTTGATTTTGTGACTGCCAACCGTTTTAATTTTCGCGCTGTCAGGATGACAATCATCACAGTACCATACGCCGTTTTTGGCCTGATATGCTGGTTTTCCACATTTATTAAAATTCTTACATTGTTTACTCATCGTAATTCTCCATTAGATACATTTCAATCTCTGCAATTTCATCACCAGCATTTTGCATTGCATTCAGTACAGCATCATGGCCATATTCAGTAATCAAATCCTTGATTGTAGTTACGGTCTCGCCTTCGATAATGTTGGGATCATCGCCGCTAATTTCACCACGAACATAAACCGACTGGAAGAAGATGTCAGGGCAAAAACGCTTATAGGCTCGACTTGTAGCACGATTTAAGAGCATATCTTGTGGATATTTTGCCCACACGTCCTTACCCCACAATCCAGCCAATTCAGCATCTTCTTTTGTGAAAGAAGCAATGCCAATCAATTCACCATCGCGATATATTTCAATTTCGCAGATTTCATCTTCTAGCGTTGCCACCTTGTAATCATAATTTGGATGCTTGCGAATTTGCGCCCTGATAACCGTGCCTTCAACTTCTACACGATTTTTTACTGTGTAAAGACCACCATTTACAGCAAGCGACAAGGGCAATTCGTTTTCATAGCAGAATAGTAATTGTTTGGCGATTTTCTGCCGCTCCATCGTGCCGGTTGCGGATGTCTCTGCTATGGCTGTCAGCATCTGCCATGATGCCGGTGTTATTTCGCGCTGGATTGCTAGTTGATTCATGGGCGTTCCTCTAGGGTGTCTTTCCAATTTTTGAGAGCGCATACCTCGTAACGCTCTGAATTCCAGACTTTTTTTAATAGACATGGCTTTTCCTGATACCAATACCATTCCCCATTACTATCCATTGCCCTATAATGCGCCCATTCTGGCGCATCTTCCCATGAGGGCGAGTAGTCTTGTATGCTGTCTAGGTATTTCTTGACTTCTTCATCAAAGACTATTTCAACCTTCATTGTCATTTTTGGGGATTCTTTAACCGGGCGGCGCTCAAGAGAATCTTCCCAGTTTCGGCCGTCGGTATCGTATTTCTTTGCGTGTTCATAATTATTAAAGGTTGCAAAGGTTTGCCAGTTACCAAATGTAATTGATTTACCAAATGTAATTGATTTTGTAGGTTTGTCAACATACACATGAGCCTCGCCATTGCTGTCAATCGCAAACCAATTATATTTTTGGTATTTCCTTCTTTCGTGCCATTGTTTCATAATTTTACCTCTATTGGATAGCCTAGTAGCTCTACTAGATTATCCCGTGATTTTTTGCCCCAGCCGGGAATGCGATCCTTGCCGTCATATTCGGCAGTCAAGGCCATTAAGGCCAGGGCAACATTATCATTAAATAATTCTAAAAATTCAAGGGCTTTCTTGCTACCAATGCCAGGGAGAGCCATTAACACCTGCTCTTTCGGAGAGAAGATATAAGGCTCTCGACGTGGGGTAACTTTCACATCATTTCTTGACCGCTTGATTAGCTGGCTGATTGCGCCATGAATATCAGGATCGTAAATTATTGGGCAACCAAGCTCTTGAATTGAGAGGAGTTGGCCTTGTAGGCTGCCCCACTGCCAATTTGTTGATTTTGCCGGTGTTCCGTCTGGCATCATTGTGTCATAATTTCTGGAATCACCATCACGATAACATGCCATGCCATTAACATCAGCATGAAACGGTATCTCTATCAACAAATAAGGCCACGCACCACCACCTACAAGGCCAGCTATTTGATTAGCCAAGCGACCATCTTTGATGCTGCCAAGAAGATCGCTTGGTGTTTTGCGTTCAATCAACAGCGTAGAGCCATCAGGACACATGATGCTAAAATCGCCATATTCTAATGTGGCTATTTGCGTTATACATCCGTCCCACGTCAAGTTTTTGACATGTTGCGGCTCTCTACTGTCAATCGTGATTATCGCGTTCATGCCCCTGACCGTGACCCTGACCGTGACCCTGACCGTGACCCTGACCGTGACCCTGACCATGACCGTGCCCCTGACCCTGACCATGACCCTGACCGTGACCCTGACC
>CAYGMR010000053.1:14707-17267 GCA_964350725.1 uncultured Ardenticatenaceae bacterium
CCTGACCATGACCGTGCCCCTGACCCTGACCATGACCCTGACCGTGACCCTGACCATGACCGTGCCCCTGACCCTGACCATGACCCTGACCGTGACCCTGACCGCGCCCCTGACCGCGCCCCTGACCATGACCATGACCGTGCCCATGACCATGACCATGACCGTGCCCATGACCATGACCATGACCATGACCGTGACTGTGACTTTTCGTACCCAATTCTATTTATTGCTTGGTTCATTTTTTTAATCGTAATGGTTGCGCACTTATTGCGACTGCATCAATAACTGCGCCGCGGCCAACAATAATTTGACCATCCGGGAATGGTTCTACCTCGTCAAATTCGCCAGAAACTAGCGAATCTGAAAAACGACCTGTATCCGCAATCCATGCAGCATTTTCTAAAACTAATTCCTGAGGATGCACAGCAACCAATGTACCAAATTGAATCATGGTAACGGTTCTGATTAAATAGTTTTTGCCGATTTCCCATGGGTGGCTATTGTCGGCATTGCCAGTCATCATCTGTGAAATTTCTTTTACTTGACCAATTGTTAAATCGTTTATATTCATCTTATTCTCCTAAAAATCCGGCTCTATCACAAAAGTAGGCGGCGATTGATCGGTGTACTCATCAAGACTAATCCCCGCCTCTTTTGTGATTTTTGCCCATGCGATTGACGGGCGCATGGTTGTATGTTTATGAATTAGCTTCGCAGGGACTTTGGCATCCCTAGCGGCCGCTAGATGATCCGTCCGCTTGCGCCCTGGTTTCCATTGCGCCTTAAATCCAAATGCGCTGATTTGGTCAGATTCACCAACTTCTTTTTTTAAAGATTCTTCAATGATACGAAGCTCGTCCTGAATCTCTAGCATTTCCATTTTCAATTGCGCATAGCGCTTCAATGCGGATTGCAACATTTTATCTCCTAGAACGGAATATTAAGCGCGGGATTTGCCTTGTATGCTGCTTGCACCACTTCTTCATCTTCGATACTCAAAGCAGCAAGCATCGGCATGGTGTCAAATTTCAATTGTAAATCATCAAGGTCGGTTGCTTGCATTGCCAGGGTAGCTACAAAGCCCATTGCCTGTTCTTTTGGCAGGCTGCTAACAGTCGCATCACCAGCAACTTTGTCCACCGTGCCGTCAATGCCATGTGCCTCATCGTACGCGTCTTGACATTCTTTTTGTGAGGCAAAAACACGAAGCACCTTAACGCCGCGCACATTTTTGGTTTCACCATTGCCGCTTTGGTAGGTTCGCGTTACTGGTGTTTCGTATTCGAAAAACTTACCGCCGCTTGTCATGGCACGAAAAAATCCATACAAATCGCTATCGGTTTTGCCCGTGGCTTTTTCAACTGAATCTTTGAATATTTTCCAATCATCAGACCATGACGGCGCTTGAATCGGGTAAGTTTCAAATCCAGCACCAATCGGGAAGTGCTGGAATTCATAAATGGTATGCACACGTCGCGCCTTGCCATTCGGAGTAGGGGTGGCTAATGCCGATTTGTAAAAGTCGTCATTAGGATCATATTCCATCCATCCCTTCATATCTGGATTCAAGTCATAGACACGAATTCCTTGATAGCCACGGTGCATGACTATCTCGCCAAAGAATGTATCACTTGGCTCATTGGCTTTTGCTTGCTCATAATCAAATGCATCAAAATTACTCATCTTTACTCTCCTGTTGTTTTTCATTTTCAATTAATTCGCGCATATAACTTTCATACACGCGACGACGGATAATAGATGACCGGCTTTCACCAGTATCTTTTGATTCGGCTTGCAACATTGCAAATAGTTGCTCCGTTGCCCCGAACTTTACCTGAATCTTTGCCATAATATTCTCCTTATTGCTACGAAATTGCATCTTTTGCGGCTTGATAAATTTCGTCGTGGGATACCCATTTGCTGGACATCGCTTGAGCCGCCGCGCTCATAGCCTTTTCCATCATTTCTTCGTATGCGGGGTTTCCACCCCGCATCACATCCGTGCCATATTTTTCACAGAAGACCACATCAACCGCCGCCTTTATCACTGTGCTGTCTTGAATTTTTCGTGCAAATTCACTCGTAGGCCAATTAAACATTTCAATATCTCCGTTCACTTGATTAACTTATGCCCTAAGTATACCCAAAATAGACCCATGTGTAAAGGACATTTAGGTGACATTTCAGTGACATTTCAGTGACATTTGGGTGACAAATATTCTATTGTTTTTCGTTAAGGAGGATTTCTATTTTATTGGGGTATTGCCAAGCCGCGCAGCCAATGGAAAGATCAATTTTAATTTTATAATAAAAAGCCTACCATTAATCCGGTAGGCTTTTTTCTTGCCTACTCGCCCTCACCAACTTTGCGCTTATTGTACGCATACCGCCTATCACCCGATACCAGCGACAACACGCCGCCGATCAACATATACAGCACAACGGCCGTTGCATTCAGATTATCAGGCGTTAATTGCCCTTCAACAATAGCAGCCAGCAAACCGCCCAAGCCACCGACCACAAACAGCAGCACCAAACTAAGCCAGTAAATAGCCTCACC
>CAYGMR010000054.1:0-17090 GCA_964350725.1 uncultured Ardenticatenaceae bacterium
TGCAGCCAAGGTCAAATTCAATCACTGCGCATGATTTTCCTACGGGCAAAAGCGATGAGGCCAATAAGCAGAAGCAGGTAAAAGCCAATTGTGAAGCCGCTTTTTAGCACCGTGCAAAAGCTGGTGAATGAGACTGTGGCCGCAGAAAGGTTCGGATAGGAGCGCAGCATCAAGATAATCCCGATATTTTCAAGATAATCAAAGAGCCCAGCCAGGATAGGCACAAAGGCGAAATAGAAAATAGGCGATTCTTCTGCAAACCCCTTGCCAAACAACCAGAATAAAAACAGTGTATAGCTGATGGCAAAAAGACCAGGATAAATAAAGTCTAGCGGTAGCTGCTGGGATAAATAGGTTTGACGGCCGATTTCGCCCAGTTCATCCAGCAGAGTTGCGGCATACTCAAACGAGTACCCGCCAGGTGACATATCAAATAAGGGCAGTTGTGGCGCTTGCGCCTGAACGGCCGGGATTGTCACCAACAACATCGTTGCATAAATGCCCATCGTGATCATAAAGAGGATGAGTACAATTTTGCCGGTTATACGGGTCTGTAAAAAATGGATTAATTTTCTCATGAATATCTCCTTTCGAGTGACCCACTATCTTTGCGGTTTTTCTTTTTGCCACGGATTAACACAGATTTTCACGAATTTAATTCATAATCTGTGTTAATCCGTGGCTGAAAATTACGCTTACGCGTAATGTGCAAACATAGTGTGACCGATAGTGGCTAACCACTACTTAAATGGTACTTTTTTATGGTTGGGTTGTAAGTACCCGAAAGGAGTAACAAGGGGAGTAAAGATGCGGTGGGTGGGGGTAATTATGGTTAGAAGCTATTCAATCAGACCACGGTCGCGGGCATGGGCAACGGCCGTTACTCGATTCCCCACCCCTAATTTGCCCAGGATGTTGCTGACGTGTTTTTTGGCGGTTGCATGGGCAATGATCAGTTCATTAGCAATCTGCTGGTTGGTTGCACCGGCAGCCATTAATTGCAGCACTTCCAATTCACGGGTGCTGAGGGGTTCGATGAGGGGCGATTGGGGCTTAGCGCGTGGTAGTTTGTCTTGATCCAGGTCGAAGGACGGATGGTTAAAAGCAGCCAACAGACGATTGCGATAAGGAGCAGACGGGAGTTGCAGCAGTAAGTTGGCGATAGGTTGGCCTTCATCGATGTACAGGCGGATGAGACCTTCTGGCTCGGTAACGTTCATGGTTTCTTGCAGCAGGTGACGGGCAGCGGCCGTTTCTCCCAGCTGCATTTGTGCAACGACAGCCAGCACCTGATACCGCCACACATCACCGAGGCGGTCTGTCTCTGCGGCAAAAGCTTGCAGCCGCTGCAGCAGAGCCAAAGCTGCCTTCACCTGAGCCGTAAGACACCAGGCCCGCACCAACGCTATATACTGCTGTTCACTTTGGAAAGTAAGCGGATCATCACCCTGCAAACCGCAGCTTTCTGCCCAGGTTTGAATTCCGGCTTGCAGATAAGTCCATTCGTCCCCCATTTGTACCAGACGAATCTGCCATTCAACCACAGCCGCTGCAAGACGCTGGCGAACGTAATCAAAGGGGGATTCCTGACCCAATTGCTGCATCGTTTTCACAATTTCTGCAACGGCCGTTGCTTTTCCTTGTGCCCAACGCAATTGAGCCAGCCCCAACAACCCATCTGCCCGATTTATCGCGCCGGTCAGGGCATACAGCTCATCCGCTTCTTCAATAAGCTGAGCTGCTTTGTCCAATTCGTTCCATTGATAATGAATTAGCCCCATATTCAGAGCCAGCGGTGCCGCCGCCAGTAACCTGGTATTGGGCCAGGGCAGCGCATCTGCCCAAACCTGTGCTTGTGCCAACCCTTGCTGCAAGATGTCTGCTGCGCGGCGCCACTGTCCCTGGGCACAAGTCACCTGACCCAGCATACCCCAGGCCGCCAGTGCAGCGAGGGTGTTACCGGCTTTCATGTTCAGGCGTACGGCCGCCTGCGCCATGGTAGCTGATTTTTTTATCTCATTTTCAAATGTGTAGTTAAAAGCCAGTTCAACCGCCGCCGCGCCCTGCATGATCAAGGTTGTCCTATCCGGATCGGCCAGTTGGGCCAATTGGTCGAACGCCTGCTCCAGCAGCGGGATACCCTGGCGCATACTGTGGGGGAAACGGCCGTTGCGAATCATCAAATACCCCTTGAAAACAGTTTCATAAGCGGTCAAGGGCCAATTGAGCGGATTGGGTAAAGTATTTAGCCGTTCCACTGTGCGGGCACAATCCGAAAACTGGCCTACAAACAGCAGTGCCCAGGCGTGATAAAGCGTCAGGCGCAGGTTTGTGTCCCGGTAGGTGGGTGGGAGTTGATTGATATGGTGCAGTGCGGCGTAGAAATCACCACGGACAACCATGTTCTCGATATGATTAGATAAAAATGTCGTGGCCCGATCATAATCAGGTGCTTGCAAAGCATGGTAAATGGCGTCGTCTAAATAGCTCGCTTCGGCGAACCAATCGGCGGCGCGGATGTGTAAATGGGGCCAGATATCCGGTTCCGTTTGAGTTAATTGATGCTGTAAAAGCTCGGCAAATAGGTGATGGTAACGGAACCATTCGTCCGCTGAGTCTAGCGAAATCAGAAACAAATTGGCACGTTCTAGTTCGATTAAACTGGTCGGGTTGCTTGCGCCCACCACGGCCTCACATAAGGCAGCGTTGAAACGGCGTAAAACGGCCGTACGCGTCAAAAATTGTCGGATACGCGCTGATTGTTGGCTTAAAACCTCATCGACTAAATAATCCAGCAGATAGCGGTGGCTGGCTGTGAATTGTTGAATAAAATGCGTCCGTTGCGCGGCGGCACGTTGACTCAATGAGAGTGCAGCCAATTGCACACATGCCGCCCAGCCCTCAGTTCGTTTCTCCAATGTGGCAATGTCTTCCGGCCTGAGATTGAGATTCATCTGGTCATTTAGGAAAACGGCCGTTTCCGCCAGCGTCACGCGTAAGTCTGCAGCCCGCAATTCGGTTAACAGGCCACGAACGCGCAAACGAGCCAGGGGCAGGGCAGGATCCTGCCGCGTGGTGATGATTAGATGCATTTGTGGCGGTAGGTGCTCTAGCAAAAAGGTAAGTGCCTGATCCACTGATGGCGCCTTGACAACATGATAATCGTCTAGAACCAGCACAAAATCCTGTGGGCTGGCAGCGATTTCATTGAGCAGCACTGTCAGGATGGATTCGATTGGCTGCGGCTGTGGCGATTCCAACATCGCTGCGGTTTTGGTGCCCAATGTCGGCACTACCCCTTCAGCATTGCTCTGAGCAACTGTCTGCAATGCAGCGACAAAGTAAGTCAGAAAGCGCGGAAGTTCACTGTCCCTGGCGTCTAATGAGAGCCAGGCAGACGGCCGTTTCCCATCAGCAAGCCATTCACTCACCAACGTGGTTTTACCAAAGCCAGCAGGTGCAGAGATGAGGGTCAGTTGGCGATGAAAGCCCTGGTTGAGTTTTTCGATGAGGTGCGGGCGAGGGATGAGTAACGGCCGTAGCCGAGGTCTAAACAGTTTCGTTTGCAACAATATCTCAGACACATAACTATTATAGAGGAAAGTGTGGGTGAAGGGTAAATTGGTTTTAGCTGATGAATGTAGCGTGTTGGGTTGGCATTCGCGATGATTTTAGCCAAGCTGATCTTACTCGCTGCCTGAAATGTAGTTTAGTATTAATCCGCATCTTTACTTTACCGAAGCAGCCTCAGGCGCTGTTGGGGTAAATCGTTCTTGTTTGCCTAAACGCAGATGCAGCGCGTAAAAGCCTAAGACAGAAATCAGACAAAGGATGCCGCCCAAATACCAAAGTAGATTGGGATTGTAGTTGTCGAGAATTAATCCCGCTAGACCAGGGCCAAAGGCCGCAGGGATTGCCCAGGCGAGGCTAAAAACTGCCATATAACGTCCGCGCATATCTTCAGGCGCGAAATTAGCAGCGAGCGCTTGACTGACCGGCATAATGATCATCTCGCCAATGGTGATGATGATGACTGCACACATAAACCAAATATATGTGCCGTTGATGGAAGCGAAGGGGTCAAACCCAAACATGACAAAACCAAACGCATAAAATAACGCGCCGAGTGCCATCATAATGAAAGGCGAGCGATATTTTATGCGGCGCGTTGTCCAAAATTGGAGCAAAATAACGGTGACCGCGCTGGTCGTCATCAAAAAGCCATACCCTTGGGGGGCAATCCCGTGATTATCACGTAAGTAAACAGAGAGAGAATTGTACATTTGTTGGTAGACCAGTCCCATCAAAATTGCGGCAGCAATGAATGCCATAAATGTCCAATTGCGCATGACCACAAAATAACCTTTAAACGTTTGCAACATAGACTCCGCCTGGCTTGCGGTGCTGCCTTCTGGTTTCGTCTCGCTGATTAAAAAGTAGAACAGAACCGCCACAATAGAGCTGATAATGGCATCTGTGACGAAGAGCGCAAAATAAGAACGATTGGCGACAAATCCGCCGATAATAGGACCAACCATCCAGGCTAAATTAGCAACCACGCGCATAATACCAAATCCTTCGGCGCGTTGTTCGGCGGGCAGAATGTCGGCAATCATGGCTTGATGCGCGGGGTTAGCGATATTGGAGAACAGCCCGATGATGGCGGCCAGCGGATAGAGAATGGCCAGGTTGTCGACAAAACCGAGTGATAGTGTACTAAATGCGCTGAAGATGAGTCCAAAAAGGATTAAATTACGACGGCCGAATTTATCTGTTAGCGCACCACCAAGCATATTGCCGATTAATCCAAAAATGGAGAAAATGCCCAGCACAATGCCGGCTTGTGTCATGCCAACTTCAAATTTCCAGGTGATGTAGAGGCTGAAAAAGGGGAAAAGCATCGTCCCGCCGACACGATCGACGAATGAAACGCCGACGATCAGCCAGAATTTTGGGGAGTATTCGTGATAGATATTACTTAGTCGCGTGGGCATAAATTTCTTCATCGCCGTACAAACAATTGACTCATAAGGTCTTGCTTTTGTATTGAATTGTTCTTTTGCACTCAAACAGAATCTTGGTCGAATGGTTGTTATTATAGCGTATATGTCAACAAACCTGGGGTGTGGTACAGTTCGCGTTTTTCAATCAACTAGGTTTTGTATGTCATTTACTTTTTCCACCATTTTAACGAACCCATCCCAACGGCTGGCCCAACGTCTGCCCTTCTATTATGGCTGGGTCATGCTGCCGATTGCGATGTTGGCGGCGATTGTCACCAGTCCTGGCCAAACCTTTGGCGTCTCCATCTTTAACCCCTATTTGCGCGATGCCTTGGGGCTTAGCCACAGCCAACTCACCGGTGCCTATATGATCGGCACTTTGCTGGCGGCGCTGCCGCAGCCTTATATCGGCGGTCTGATGGATCGCTTTGGTATTCGCCGTGTCATGTTCTTTGTTGTGGTTTTGCTTGGATTTGCCAGCATTTTTATGGCGCAAGTGCAAACGCTGCTGATGTTGTTCCTGGCCTTTTTCTTTTTACGTTTGTTGGGGCAAGGAGCGCTTTCTTTGTTGGCCAACAACACATTGGCGATGTGGTTTCGAGTCAAGTTGGGAACGGTGTCGGGTATGATGAACGCGGGTGTGGCGGCTTCACTGGCGTTGGTGCCGCTGCTGATTGTGTTCTTGCTCACCTATTTAGATTGGCGCAGCGCGTATGCCGTGCTGGGCGTGTTGGTGTGGCTGATTATGCTGCCACTGCTGCTGTTTTTATTTCGCAACCGACCTGAAGAGATTGGACAATTGGTAGACGGCCGTTCCGCCACAGAAATAACCCGAATTAACAAAAATACAGAGGAAGAAGTCGCTTTCACCTTACGAGAAGCCCAACATACACGTGCTTATTGGATATTGCTGCTCTTGTCGGCTGCTATTGGGTTGATTGTAACGGCCGTATTTTTCAATATCGTGCCCATCTTTAATGATCATGGCTTGACGGATGCCAATGCCGCCGCCACCTACACCGTTATCGCTTTTGCGCTGGCGACGACGCAGCTGCTTGGTGGCATGTTGGCTGATCGTATTCGGTTGCATTGGCTGGCTGCTGTCTGTGCGGTTTTTATCACGACCGGCATCGTGCTGTTGGGCAGGGCCGACTCCATCCTAATCGCGCAACTTTACGCGCTTTGCATTGGTATTGGTCAGGGTTTGTTTGGGGCTGTCAATAATACGGTGTGGGTACGCTATTACGGCCGTTCCCATCTGGGTAAAATTCGCGGCAGCATCGCTATGGCGACAGTCGGCGGCAGCAGTGCGGGCCCATTTATCATGGGGGCGACGTATGATTTGTTTGGCAGTTACCAGATTTCTTTGAACTTATTTATCGCCTTTTTGGTGCCTTTAATCATTGCTGCTTTTTGGGCCACATCTCCGCGCAAGCCAGTTGAAAATTCAATTCTATAGGCAAGAGCCATCCATGGTGTCAGCATAGATGGCTCTTTAAAGAAGAAGAGAAGTTCAGTTTAAAATTGGGCTGCTGTTGTTAACTCATCCGCTGATTGTTCTTGTTGTGTGCGCGTCCGGTAATATCCGAGCAGCGCTAAACCGGCAATGAGTACGGCTGCACCGACTGCGAAAGCGGCCAATGCTGGTTCTCCAGATTCCATGGCTGAGGCACGAATGCCAAATAATGCCCACACCAAAACGCCAGCATAAGCCAGGTTGCGACGATTGATTAACAGGATAGCCGCGACGACAACGGCCGTTGCGATCATAATCATCGCCCAAATAGGTTCGGCGATGCCAAACCCGTTCCAACCAAGGTAATTGATGACACCGGCGATATTGGCGATGGTTGCGACTGTAATCCAACCCAGGTAGAGGCTGAAAGGTGCCTGGTAGAACAATTTATCTTGCCAGGTTAGCGCCGGATCAACCCGACCAATATTGAGGCGTAAATAAATCCCAATCAATGATCCCAACAAAACCAGCATCAACACAACTGACAACGGATAATAGCCAAAATGCCAGGCTGCGATCCAACTGCTGTTGGCAATGCTGCTGAGAACGAACAGCCAGCCGATTTTTGCCAGAAACGGCCGTTTGCGTTCAATAGGCCGCGCCTGGAAAATGGCGAAGGCGATTAGCGCAGTATAGATTAATCCCCAGATAGCAAATGTATAACCAGCTGGTGTGAAGTAGGACGGTAATGCATCAGAGATTTCTTCGGTAGTAATGCCACCCAGTGGTAAGCTGGTAGCGGCGATGTTCATGACTAAAACCATGACCAGAAAGAATATGTTTGCAAATTGCAAAAGGATAGGATTTTTTGTTTGTGTATTCATGCTGGGAGTATAAAGCAAAATGTTTTGTTTGTCAATATATTGCACAGATAATTTCGCTATATCATGCATTTGTTAGAATATTTGTACAGAAAAACGATTTTGTAAAGGTTTATCAAGTTGGATGGTGACTTATCTGGTCGTGCGCCGCAACCGGGCGGGAGTACGATTAATACTTTTTTGCATATTGCGCTGAATGAGGAACCCACCGATAGCCATGATGAAGACACTGGTTAGCCCCACAACCAGACCGAAGTTGTCTTCTGTGCCGGGGATGCGGCTGGTGATTTCGGCAGCAGTGGCCGCTATCAAGCCGACATAAGAGCCGCTGATGAAAGCCGCGTGCCATTCTAACCAGCGGCCTTTGGGCCGACGGGTGAAGACAGGCACTAAACCCGCTATTAATGTGAGCAAACTGGCGACAGCCAACCAATGGAAGGGGCCAAAGTGACCAAACAGATTGTAAATAAACAGGCCAGTCACATTCAGTGCGACCATTGTCTTTAGGTAAATATGACCTAACGTGCGGTGGCCGCGTGTGCCTTTGCGTGTGAGCACAACGGCCGTTCCTGCTGCCAACGCCACTAAACCAAAAACCATATGAATGATGCCTAATGTGCTCATGTGTAACTCCTTGTTGCTTAGACGGAAGACCGATCAATGTCGTCCTCCGTCATCTGTCCTTCGTCAAGTAAGAATCGCTAACCTATTTGCCTAAAACCAGTCGTGTGAACATGGGTACACTGATGGCGTAGGATACGACATGCATCAGACCCAGGGTGACGGCCGTGACAACGTTGGGGGCGGGGATACCTGCTGCGCCGAAACCCATCCAAGCGGAGAGCGGTAGAAACATGGAAAGTACAAGCCCGATGGTGGCCACGATGCGGAAGTGGCGTGCTGGCCGCGATGAAATGCGGTTGATAACTGCCACGACGACTGCGCCTACGAACAGATAAACGCTATTGGCGCCGATGATTTGGGCCGGACTGGCTCCAGGCCAGGCAGTAACGGTCGGTATGAGTGTGCCAATCACAAAATAAAGGGCGAGATTGGCGATACTGGTTACGAGCATTGCCAGGGGCGTCACCCAGAGCAATTTTTTGAATGTGCCTGTGCGTGTTTGTTGATTACCTTGTGTGTATTCGATATTTGTTGCCATTTTTCCATCTCCATTTGCTATTGAATTGATTGACTTTGATGTATATAGGATAGCAAAACGGCCGTATCCTGTAACCAGCCAGCCGGTGGAGAAATTGTAAGCATGTGGTGGATTCTTGCTTACACCAGTTAGTCATTTGCAATCAACCGATCGGTTGATCAACACCCATTCGTCCGTTATCAATGAGATTCCCTTCGGCTGCGCTCAGGATATGTTTGCACGGTGTACAAGCATTTTCCGACACGAATTTTACGAATTCTGCATTTGTTTCAGAATCTTTTTTGGCTTGTCCAGGTTAGGTAATTGGGGGATGTGCATACTAATTACTCGAGGTAGCACAACTTGTTGAGCGATGTCATACCTGCGCAGGCAGGTATCCAGGTTATCCAAGCGTATGGATTCCCGCCTACGCGGGAATGACGCTCGAGTGTGGAGGTTGCACGCCCCTCAGGTAAGTAGAAACGTCAGATTTGATTGTATTTAGGTGGTTGTGAAAGGGTGTGGGCGGTGGATGCTTTGGCTTATGTGGGTGGGGGGTAGTAAGGAGTGAGTGATACAGACGAGAGCAGGGGTGTGCGTATTCCCTGATGTGTTTCTCGCCTGTATCACCACCTGGAGAAGGTTAACTAAGCTGGTACGGCTGTTGCTGCTGCTAACTGGGCCAGTTCATCCCTGGCCGCCGTCATCAAATCATGTAGTTCATCGGCTTCAGCCTGGTTTAAGACTAACCAGGGCAGATAAAAATAACGATCTGTTTGGGTTTCGGCTGTTGTGCGTATCGCGCGACCTTTGTCAGTTAAGACGGCCGTATCAGCAGTAATTTCAACCCAACCGCGTGCAACTAAATCATCCAGCGCGGCCGTGTAGGCGGCCGTATCGTATCCCCGATTCGCGCGCTTTTCAGCCATTTCAGCTGCTGTTTTGACCTCATCACGCCAGAGCATTGTGAAAAATTCCCAGGCATGGCCGCTAATATTCAGTAGTGTGAAAGCGGCGATATGGGCATCATCGCGGAAGGCGTTGAGGTCGTCCAGATATTGGTCGATTTTAGCCAGGACGGGTGCATCCTCATCTGGCGCAATATTACGGCTGTGACTGATGGCCCAGGTGCCGGGCGGCTCAGGTGCGTTCAGACAGGCATTGATAACACGGCCGAGTAATTCTTCTAATCTTTCCAGGTCAGTATCCAATGTAACTGTGGCTAGATCGGCCCGGAAAGTGCCGAGGAAATGGTTGAGGGCGTCACGGCCGTCCTCCGTCAATTGATAGGCGCCATCTCCCACCGCTGTAAAAAATCCGATGTCGGCAACTTGCTCCAAACGTGCATGCCAGCTTGCGGCCGCTGTGTAAGGATCGCGGCGGCGAATTTTGTCGCTGGAAACCGGTTCGGGATCAAAAAAACCACCTTGAACCAACGTAAACCCCAGCCCGCGTGCAGCCAATCCCATCTCTTCTAGCATGGGAGCCATGACCGGACGGGTGAGCGTGAAAATGGAGCCTGAGATTTCGCTAGCCAGCGTATTGGTTTTGCTGTGGATGGCAGTCGCTTTGTCGGCGGCCATTGCTTGCAAACGGTCACGCAATTGGATTAGCAGTTGGTCTAATTCGGCCGTTTCGGCGGCATCCAGCGCTGACCACCCCGTGAAGTAATAGCGGTCAGTGGTCGCTTCGGCTTCTTCGCGCAATTTACGGCCGTTGTCGGTCACACGATATTCGCCAGCATCTGCTGCAATCCAGCCGAGTTCCGTCAATTCATCCAGCGCGGCGGCGTAATCGGCTGCGCTGTAGCTGCGATTGGCGAAGGTTGCGGCCAAGGCGGCGGTGGTATTGGCTTGTTCACGCCAGACAGCAGTGAAGGTTTCCCAGGTACGGCCGTTGACCCCCAAACCAGCCCAGGCAGCCAGATGTGCATCATCCCGATAGCCGATTAAGTCGGTCAAATATTGGTCGATTTTGTTGGCAGGGGTTGCTTTGGAGCCGGGGTCTGTGCGGCGACTGATGTACATGTGGGTTTTTGTGATTGGCGGCTCGGCGGTTTCGGTAGCGGCAATGATGCGTGCCAGCAGATCAGCCAGGCGTGCCATTTTTGCCTTCGGCAGCGGCGCCAGTGGGGCGATGGCGCCACCGGCAGCGGCGAAAAATGCTTCGACCGGTTCGCGTCCAACATCGGTCAGGCGATACGTATCTGTGTCTACAGTTTCCAGGTATCCGTTGGCGGCTGTTTGGGCGAGTCTTTCTTGCTGCGTCTTTGGATTGACGTAAGGGAACAGGTGGTGGAAGGTAACGGCCGTAAACGGTTCCGGTTCCAAGCCATAAGCAAGATAAGCCAAATACCAATCTTGGCCTTGAATAGCGGTTTCGGTAAACACTTGTTGGATGGTTTCACGATAATGGGGATTGAAGGCTTGCATCGCTTCTTGGATAAGGGTGAATCGCTCTTGAGGGGTCATTTGTTTCTCCTTGTGTGAATCAAATATTCCTGCTACGCAGTTAATTGGATAACCCACTTAATCGGGTAATATGAATATGATAGCAATCGAAACCCCCTTTGTCAAGCATGAAATGGAGAAAAAGACCATTGCTCCTGTCCGTTTTTCTCTGTTTGCTGTCAAAATGAAGCGCTAACTGTTCCTGAATACTGACGGGTTTTGCTAGGGATCGTTCTGAGATCGCTTTTTATGCATAATACTTTTGTGTCTAGAAACGGACACATTTTGTTGGAAAAAGTACCCCAAGTATTGTATAGGAGCATGTAGATGTATTTGATTCCCATGATGTATCTGATTGTCAGCACATTGTCACCTGGCCCAGTAACGGTAGTTACAGCACACAATACGGCACGATACGGCCGTTCTACTGGAATCGCCGTGGCTTTAGGCGGTGCCGCCACCATGGCACTTTTTGCGATTGCAGCTGCGATGCTGACTGCTGGCAGCCATATGATCCAGGTCCCGGTAGATACCGCCAACACCACCCAGCAAGCCGGCGCCCTTTTCATCCTGGCAATGGGTTTGATGACTGGCTATCACAGCCTGGTTGGTAATCATCAGAAGAATCAGACTACCACACAAACCAATGTCAACGCTAAAAGTTTCTTCAGTGGCTTGGCTCTGATGTTTCCCTATTTTCCGCAGGCGATCCTTTTTTACACCATCATCCTGCCGCAATATGTCGCCGCTGATAATTTGGTCAATATTATTTTATTGATGGGACTGTTGAAGGTTTTGTTGACGGTTGGCTGGTATACGGCCGTTGCCTACCTCGCCCAGCCTTTACAAAACTGGTTATTCAACCCCCGCTTGCAGCGCGTGGTTGGTTTTGGCATTGCCTGCTTTTTTATTGTGACCAGCGTTAAGTTATTTACAAATTAGTCCGTTAGGAATGAAATTCTTGAAAAACGAACAAGAAAAATATCAAAGATTACACAGATTGAAAAAGAAATCTGTGTATTCTGCGCAATCTTTGATCACTTGTTAGTTCTGGTTTATCCAGGTTTTAGATTCGCTTGCAAATATGATTCCGATCTATTTCGGCGGAGGACAGCAGACAACGGACGGTTAATGCGGTCATTGACCCTCCGTCTATAGTCAAAAGTCAAAACACCAAGTCTATAAACATATAATCCAAGCCGCTGCATGCCAACACGCCATAGATTGAAACCTATGGCTTACGAGGCAGCAGTTTCAACATGATTTATCATGTTTCCCCCTGCTAGCTACAGAATTCATTCTGTAAAAACTTGGATTACAAAATAAGGAACAAAATGAAACACAGTTACAAAATAGTATTGTTAGCCCTAATCATTATCAGCGCCTTTCTTGTTGGCTGCGAGCCAGATGAAGGTGCAAACTCAACACCGGTACCCCCAACCCCAACAACCAATCCGGATCTTGTCTTGCAAAATGGGTGTATTCGGGTTGAAGACCCGGATCCAGAGATGCGTGGCGCCGTGCGCTTAACCAACACCTGTGAGCATGAAGTCAATGTAAAGTTTTGTATCGATCCGCGTGGCGCTGGCAGGCCAGAATGTTCAAACCCGGATACGCCGGCCTTATCACCAGATGAATGGACCCGTGCATTCCCAGATGCGCAAGAGTACGCAATAAAAATGGGCGTGTGTAAGGCCATCGATGACAACAGTTATTTCTATGATCCAGGCAGTGTGCCGTTCAGAGATGGACAGGCCTGCGAGAAAAAAGAAAGGTAAAGTGCTCAGCCGGTCAGCGAATCAGCAATGGCTGACTAACTGACCGGCTGGACGGTTATTTAGCAGGTGGAGGATGAATCATGAAAAATCGTAAACTACACAATGTTTTTTTACTTTTCCTGGCACTTTTTGTCGGGATTTTTGTGCAATCGGCGCGTGCGGCCAGCATCGTCACCTTTGTGGTTAACGATGTGACGGATTTGTCCGATGCCAGCCCTGGCAATGGTGTGTGCGATACCCTGCCCGGTACTGTGGGCGATCAATGTACCTTGCGGGCCGCCATTCAAGAGATCAACGCCTATTCTCAGCCCCTGCCCCCTTATGTATTTCAAATTCAATTTAACCTCGGTTTCAGCGGCCCGTATACCATTCAACCCAATACGCCGCTGCCCACCATCGAAGAGCAAGTCATCATCGATGGCATCACCCAACCGGGCAGCAGTTGTCCCACCAGCCAGAACGATGCCGCCGATTTACGCGTGGTGTTGGATGGTCAAAATGCGGGCGCTGGCACAGACAAAAATGGTTTGCATTTTGGTGACAGCGCTGATAACAGCATCATCAGGGGATTGGTCATCGGCAACTTCGATTTCCGCGGCATTTTAATTGACAATGGGGCCAGTGGTGTCAAAATCTTGTGTAACTATATTGGTATCGCGGCCGATGGTGTGACAGACATGGGCAATGACACCGGCATAGCCAGTGGTGGGCCGACAACCGAGATTGGCGGTAATACCTGGGAAACCAAAAATGTGATCTCAGGCAATGATTGGGCAGGCATCCTGGCCAGCGGTGATTCAGTACGCATTCATCAGAATTTCATCGGCCTCAATGCAACCGGCACGGCCGCTGTGGGTAATGCGGTCGGCGTCAAGCTCAATACAGCGCAAGCCCCTGAAGTGCGTTACAACTGGATATCGGGCAATGCTACCAATGGCCTGGAAATTTTAGCGTCTACGGTCGATGCCGAGATTCTTACGAATCGCATTGGCGAAGTTGTGGGTAACGGCGGCCACGGTATCCTGGTCCAACAGTTATTAAACAACGGTCCCGAAGAAATCCAAATCGGGCGTGTTGGTTTTGGTAATCGCATCACCAACAACGGCAGCGACGGGATCGCTATCGAGGATGATGACGGCAATCCCGACTATATCGAGGTCACTATCTCCGCCAATAATATCTGGGGTAACGGCGGCCTGGGGATCGATTTAGATGACGATGGCGTCACGCCCAATGATCCCCTTGATGCCGATGATGGCCCCAACGATTTGCAAAACTTTCCCACATTAACGAGCAGCATCAGCGTGGATGGTGATGTCCAAATTGTGGGCAGTTTGAATTCTAGAGTATCACAAGAATATATTATAGAGTTTTTTAACAGCGAGGTTTGTGGCAGTGTTGGTGAATATTACCTGGGTGAAACTGTGGTTAATACAGATGGATCCGGTAATGCCAATTTCAATGTCACACTTAACCAATATGTTCCTGATGGGTGGGCGGTTACGGCGACCGCCGTGCGCAGAGTTGAATCGCATTCTACCTTCATCTATGGAACCTCCGAATTTTCATTTTGTGTGCTGCATACCGGCAATGTCAACGAGCAAACTGTGAATCGAACCAGTGACCAGGGGGATGATGATCCTGGTGATGGTGCTTGTGACTATGACAACAACAGCAGCAACGGTGAACAATGTACGCTGCGTGCGGCGATTGAGGAGATCAATGCGCAGCCAGTTGGCAACGGACCATTTACGATTAATTTTAATATTTCAGGAGCTGGCCCACATACGATTGCGCCCACTGCACCGCTGCCGATTATTAAACGACAGGTTGTGATTGATGGCAGCACACAGCCAGGCAGCAGCTGCCCGTTTGGCGCCAATTCTCCGGCCGCCTTGAAGATAATGCTTGATGGGAACAATGCTGGCACTGCACAATTCACAGATGGCCTGTCATTCGGCTCTGGCAGCCAATTTAGCACGGTGAAAGGGGTGGCTGTTGGTAATTTTGCTGAAGCGGGCGTGCGCCTGAGTGCGAACCAAATCAACTTGTATTGTAATCATATTGGTGTTGCGGTGGATGGCGTAACGGCCGTACCCAATCAATGGGGCATTGTCGGCTTCGATAGTCTCAACAGCAACATTGGCGGTACACAATATGCGCAGCGTAATGTGATCTCTGGCAATTCAGCAATGGGTATTTATCTTGTTAACACAGATGGTATGCAGATTCGTGGCAATTTTATTGGCACTGCTGCTAATGGTTTGTCTGCTTTGGGAAATGGAGGGGATGGCATCTACCTCAACTCGATAGATAATGCCCAAATTGGTGGGGCAACAGACCAGGAAAGAAACATCATTTCTGACAACGCATACAGCGGTATCTTCATAGGGGAAGATTCTGACAGCGCAGCGATCTTCAATAATTACATTGGTACCAATGTATTTGGTGCCAATGCGTTTGGCAATAGTAGACATGGGATTTACTTTTATGCCATCGACGGGGGCTCGCCAACCAACGCCGTAATTGGAGAGAGTGGCAAAGCAAATATGATTGCCAACAATGGCTGGGATGGGATCGCTGTCGAGGGCAGCACTGCGCTTGTGCCCAATAACATCGTGTTCCGTGATAACAGCATTTTTAACAATGGTTCTCTAGGCATCAACCTGAAGCCAATCGCGGGTGATGGTGTGACCTTGAATGATGGTGGCGCGGCTGACGATGGCGACAGCGGCCCGAATGGCTTGGTTAATTTTCCGGTGGTGGAAACGGCCGTAACCGACGGCTACACCATCCTTGTCGACATCAGTTATGATGGCAAACCCAACACCGTCTTTGATTTTGACCTCTATATCAATGATAGTTGTGATGCTTCTGGGCATGGCGAAGGGCAAACGCATATCTATGCCGATGGGTTTCTGACTGGCAGCCCTGGTGGAGCAAGTGCCAGCGTCAGCTTCACAGCTCCGGCCAGTGTTGGCAAATACCTTGTGGCTACAGTTACCCATCCCAGCGAAGGCACATCCGAATTCTCCGCCTGTAGATTGATCAGCGATGCGCGTTTGTTTGTTGTGAATGATAAGGGCGATGGGGTTTCAGGAACGGCCGATGGTCTGTGTGACGCGCCCGGTGGAGAGAGCTGTACCTTGCGCGAAGCCATTTTAGCAGCCAACGCCGCACCCTTTGCACCGGTAACAATTGAATTTGATATTCCTGGTACAGGCCCGCATGTCATCAACACATCTACGCCGCTCATTATTACCAATGAAGTCAACATTGATGCCACAACACAACCTGGCGCCCATTGTCCTGGCACCCTCAACGAACCCGGCGATATCCAAATCGCCATCAGTGGTGGCGGCAATGGCGACCCTGGTCTTGTGCTGGATCCTGGCAGCGAAGGCTCAGAAATTCGTGGTCTGGCACTCTATGAACATGGTGACGATGCGGTGCTGATTAGAAGCGACAACAATTGGCTTGCTTGTAATTACATTGGCTTGAATGCCAGTGGCGCTGCGCAAGGCAATGGCGGCAGCGGCATCCACATCAGCAGCAGAGGTAATTTGATTGGCGGCGATGTTAATACCCAGCGCAATCTGATTGGGGTTGTCAATGATTACGGCATCCTCATTGATGCGGGGTATGATAATTATATCTACGGCAACTTCATCGGTCTTGGTCCAGATGGCGATAAGGACATGGGTAATAACAAGGCGGGCATTCGCCTGGAAGCAACGAGCAATAATGTCATCGGCGGTATCATCCCATCGTGGGGTAACTATATCACCTTCAACAACAGCACCAGCATTGCCGGCAACGGCGGTATTTCGCTGGTGAGCAACAGCAATGGTAACTTGATCCAAAACAATAGCATCGGCGCCGATATCAACGGTACGGCCGACAGCGGCAATACGTATTATGGCATCCACATCAATAACTCAGACGATAATGTAATTGGTGGAGACGGCAAAAGCAACACGATTGTCAACAACAGTTTTGACGCTATCGCTGTGATCAATAATGGCTCCGCTGGCAATCTCATCAGCCAAAACAGCATCATCGGCAATGGCGGTTTGGGCATTGATTTGGGCGATAATGGCAAAGATACCAATGACAACGACGACCTTGACCCCGGCCCGAATGGGTTTCAGAATTACCCGATGGTAACGGCCGTTGAGGCCCTTTCCACCAAAACCAATATCGATTTCACCCTCAACACCGCCCCCAATAGCAGTTACACGTTAGAATTCTACGCCTCGGCAAGCTGCAACGCCGCTGCGCCGAATGATTATGGCGAAGGTGAAATTTATCTCGGCAAAGAAACGGTGACGACCAATGGCAGCGGCATTGTCAACGGGCAGGCGGCTGTCGATGTGATGGA
>CAYGMR010000055.1:0-12499 GCA_964350725.1 uncultured Ardenticatenaceae bacterium
AAACTTATTGAAACGAACACGAACTTAGCGTTGGGGGCAGTTCGATAATCTAAGTGAGGGGTGTGCATAACTATTAAGAAAGCACAGCCCGCATGTGAGATACATTTCGATGTGGCATTTGCCACATTGAATTAATAATCATGGCTATTTGCACTGTCAGAGTAGCCAAAATCAAGCAAGTTCGAACATTGGACAATTTCTGAACAGGGAGTTGTTTGTGATTTCCCTGACAACCCAATACTTGAGCAATCAGGTCAAATAAGGGTTCCACACTGGTACGGCGTCGCCGTAAGCGCTGCCGATTATCCGGTTCTTTGAGAAAGCGGTGATAGGCTTGAGCAAAACGCCCCTTAACCCATCTGGTAGCTGGCGTGAGTAGGATGACACCGTGTTTGGCCCAATTGCGAATACGCATGGCCTTGGTGTAGCCATTATCAGCAGTTAAGGTGATGGGTTTTAGGTAGTGTAAGATAATTTCACGCTTCTTCTCAATAATTACGGCTTCTTTAACAGTAGCGGTTTCCACACGAGCTAATTTGGGGAACGCATCTTCAGTACAAGTCAGGTGCAAACCATAGCCATAAACCCAACCTTGATAGGCACTCTTGCTCCAAGTGGCATCCGTATCCAAATTGCGTAGCTTGTCCGGAATATGTCCAATTTTACGATCGCTTTGATGCCAAACTGGTCCTTTTGCTTTGCAAAGACTCTTGTCTTCTACCAGGTGATGATTTGCAAATTCAGCGCCTAAGCCATTACCTTCTTGGCCTACAAAAGTGATGAAAGATTCTAATACATCAGAAAGTGCTTTATAGCGACGCGAAAAAGTTGTGCGATGTGGAACACATTCCCATTGCAATAATGTTAAAAACTCTGGGTGTTCATCTAACCAACGTTTCTGGGCGTTAAATTGGAAAATGCGCCGAAATTGCAGGTTCATAAACAGCACAATGAAGCATTTTTGAGTAAAAGTGTAAGGTTTTCCTGGTTTGGACGCCGATTGTGTCATGGCTTGTTGTTCAAACTTATCAAATAAGGTAAATATTAGTGTGACATAGTCGGTCAATGTTGGTTTATCCATTGGGTTTCTCCTACTGTGGTGAGTTAGAAAAACCCAAATTTTGACCGACTATGTTAAATTTTCAAGTCGGGGTGTTGAATTATGCACGCCCCTCAATTCGTTCACTGAGTAACCGAACCCACTCTCATCTTGCACGCATCACCATTGGCCCTAACGGCCGTCCACCGATCAAATGCATATGTAAATGGAAAACAACCTGGCCGCCATGCTCGTTACAATTAATTATGAGCCGGTAGCCATCTGCGGCGATGCCTTCTTGGGCAGCAATTTTGGCGGCGACAACCAGCATGTGTCCGGCGACTTGCTCATCAGCTGCAGTCAAGTCGTTGGCTGTGGGAATTACTTTGTTGGGCACAATTAAGATGTGGGTAGGAGCGACGGGGTTAATGTCGCGAAACGCAGTCACGGTTTCGTCTTGATAGACAATGTCGGCTGGAATTTCTCCACGTACGATTTTGGCAAAAAGTGTTGTCATTAGGAATCATCCCGTTCTGTCAATTCAATATGCTCATTTGTGACCATAAAAATGACACGCTCGGCAATATTGGTAGCACGATCACCGATGCGTTCCAAATCGTGACCGGCCCACAACAAGAAATTGGCGCGGCGGATGTAATCATCGTCAGTCATTGCAGCCAAGGTCTCTTCCCGTAATAAGCGGTAATGCCGATCTAACTTTTCATCACGGCCGATGATTTTACGTGCCATTTCTGCATCTTGTTGGATAAAGGCGGTAACGGCCGTTTCCACCATATCCCCCGCCCGTTTAGCCATCTTGGGCAGCTTGTGCAAGGTATCGAAATCACCCTCATCCTCGACCCGCTCGGCCAAACTAGCAATATCGGCCGCATGATCGCCGATGCGTTCCAATTCCACAGCAATATGAATTGAGGCAATAATCCAGCGTAAATCTTTGGCCATTGGCTGTTGGGTTGCAATCACGATGATGGCTAAATCTTCAATCGCATAACGCAGTTCATTAACGGCCGCATCGTTGGCAACAATCTCCCGTGCCGTGAGCACATCACGTGCGATGAGCGCATACATCGCTTTGTCAAGCGCCTCGCCGACCATACTCGACATTTGTAAAGTTTTATCATTTAAATCTTGTAATTCTCGATTGAGGGTGGAACGTATCTTCATCTGTAGAATCCCTTGCTGCATTCTGCTTGTACTAAACCACAAAAAGCAGATAAAAATCGCAACTACTTTGGCTCTCAAACAAGATATGTCCGGTTTCTCATATAAACAGAGCCTCTACCTGAGTAAACCTGACAAATCTGGCTAAGTAGCTACTAAAAATCTTAGATTTATTGTAACTTAGGTCATAAACAATAATCAAATGTAATTCATGCGCCAGTAGAATAACTGCTATAATTGCCAGGAGAGGTAACTATGCAATGACCAATCCCACACTCTTAAAAACTGTAACACCTGCCATCGACATCTACATCAAGTTGGCTCAGTTCCCTATCTTGGCCGATAAAATTCGCGTGCGCATGCGTGAAGAATTATTTAGTCGCGGCATCATTTCAAAAAAAGAATTTTATGCACAGGTCAAACATCTAGCCCTTGAATCACAGCGGCGCGAAGGGCTCAGAGACCCTTTTGGGCAAGAGGGTGCCGATCTGTGGCAGCGACGCAAAGAACGTATCCGTGATTTCCATACGGATGCCACATTTGCAGACAATCTTGGCAGCACTTTGCTCGTGCAAATTATTGCTGAAATTTTGCAAGATCAACCCGCCCCGACCCAATCCATAGAACTGACTTTCAATCCTGAGATTGCACCCTGGGAACTGCTCTTCCGTCAAGCCGAAATTTATGAATCATTGCCGCCTGACAAACGTCAAGACATCGAACACCATTTAGAAGAAATTAAAGTCGTGTTGATTAAGCGCATGATTAGCGACCAACTTCCTTATATTGGTGTCGCCAAAAAGATATTTAGCATTGATGTGCTGCGACGAATCTATACGCGGCGTATCGGTGGCGGCAAAATCGGGGGCAAAGCGGCTGGTCTGTTATTGGCTTGGAAATCATTGCAACAGCCGGTCACGGATCCAAATGATGACATCAGCCATACGATCGAAATTCCCGATTCACACTTTGTCGGTACAGAGGTAATTTACGAATACCGGCTCATGAACGGCCTCGATAAGTTCATGAACCAAAAGTACCGAACGCTTGATGAAATCCGAGAAATGTATCCAATCATCGTGGATGCCCATTTAGCGGGTAAATTTCCAACACATATTGTCAAACGCCTGCAAGATGTTTTGGATGAGTTTGGGAATTCACCACTAATTGTGCGTTCATCCAGCTTGCTAGAGGACAATTTTGGATTCGCCTTTGCCGGTAAATATGACAGTTTTTTTTGTCCTAATCAAGGCACACCAGAAGAAAATTTACTCGATTTACTCCAGGCAATCAAACGCGTATTCGCCAGCACGCTGAACCCAGATGCACTACTCTATCGCCAACAACATGGTTTGATTGATTATGATGAACGCATGGCGGTGTTGATTCAAAGATTGCGTGGCAAGGCATACGGCCGTTACTTTTTCCCCTCGCTTGCCGGCGTAGGCTTTAGTCAAAACCCATTCCGCTGGAATCCAAAAATCAAGCGGGGTGACGGTTTCTTACGCATGGTATGGGGCTTTGGCACCCGCGCTGTGGATCGTGTCTCTAATGATTATCCACGCCTCATCGCCCTCAGTCACCCACAGCTGCGACCAGAGACAACCGCCCAGGCAGTGCGCCAATATTCCCAATATTATTTGGATGTGATCGATCTACAAAACAACAAATTCGAAACCCTGCCGATTCAAGATGTACTGGATGCAGATTTTCCTGATTTACGCTATATAGCCTCCATCAACAAAGGAGATTATTTACAAGACATCCTTTCGCTCGGTACATTGGCCACATCAGATGAATACGTGCTTACATTTAACTACCTGACGCGTAACAAAAAATTTGTGCACCTGATGCGCACGGCTCTACAAAGATTGGAAGAAACCTACAAAACACCTGTAGATGTTGAATTTACGGTAGAAATTATTCCCAACTATCCCTATCCAGATTATAAGTTTCATGTGTTGCAATGCCGCCCCCTCAGTCAACGTGAAGAGGACAGTGTTATATCAATTCCAGACAATATCCCTGATGATAAGATACTGTTCACAGCACATAAGCTTATCCCCGATGGCAAAGCGGAAGGTGTGCGCTATATCGTTTTTGTCGATCCAGAAAAATACCGGGGGGCATCAATCACAACAAAACATGAGTTAGGGCGTGCAGTCAGCCGCTTAAACAGGCTGCTGGATGGGGAATCTTTCATTCTGATGGGGCCGGGACGTTGGGGCAGTGCCAATATTGAGCTAGGCGTGCATGTCACTTATGCTGATATTCACAACACAAAGGTGTTGATCGAGGTCGGTGTCGCGCTGGATGGCACAATGCCAGAACTATCTTATGGTACGCATTTCTTCCAAGATTTGGTGGAAGCCGGCATTTATGCTTTGCCGCTATATTTGGGGGATGAAAACGGCCGTTTCCGTTGGGATTTTTTCCGGCAATCGCCCTCATGTTTAGCCACGCTTTCCCCACAAGATGCGAACCTCGGTAAATATTTACGTGTGATTGATGTAACGGCCGTTTCTGGCCCTCAATACCGTCTAAATATTCTCATGGACGGTTCGCATGACCTGGCAATAGGTTATTTAGAAAAAGGCAATTGGAAAAATAATATCGAGAAACAAGCTTCACTTTCGACATTCTAAAACAGGAAAATCTGACTGGTTTTTAAAAGCTATCAGGTTTATATAATCTTATGAATACCCAATCCCTACGCAGCATCACACCCGCCATTGATATCTACATCAAATTAGCCCAATACCCAATATTAGCCGATACCATTCGCATTCGCATGCGCGAAGAACTCCATCGCAGAGGCGTCATTAACCAGGCGGATTTTGAGCACCAAGTAAAAAATTTAGCGATCGAATCACAGCGCCGCGAAGGGTTAGAAAGTCCCTACACACAAGAAGAAGAAAGCATATGGGAATTGCGCAAAAAACGTATTCGTGACACCCATACTGATGCCTATTTTGCCGACAATCTGGGCATTGCCCTGCTGGAAAAACTGATCAGGGACGTGCTTAGTGATCACCCCGAAAGCCAACAAACTTTGGATTTGAATTTCAATCCAGAGTTGGCTCCTTGGGAAATGCTTTTCCGACAGGGTGAAATCTATGAAGCAATGCCCAAACCAGAGCGTAAAATCGTAGAACACCATCTGCAAGAAATCAAAGTGGTATTGATCAAACGTATGATCAGCGACCAACTGCCATTTATCGCCGTCTCCAAACGAATTTTAGGCATCAGTGATCTACGCCGCATTTATCGGCGGCGCATCGGCGGTGGCAAAATCGGCGGCAAAGCAGCTGGCATGGTGCTTGCTTGGAAAATCTTACAACGTGGCGACCCTGATTTTGGGCCAGATTTAAGTGCTAAAATCGACATTCCCGATTCTTATTTCATTGGGTCAGAGGTCATTTACGAGTTTAGCGTCCTAAACCAGTTTGACCATTTCATGAACCAAAAATATCGACCCATCAAGGAAATCCGCAAAGAATATCCTAAAATCGAAGAAGCCTACTTAAACAGCAAATTCCCCGATGCAGTCGTCGAGCGCTTAACCGAGGTATTGGCTCGCTTTGGGAATGACCCATTGATTGTGCGCTCATCTAGTTTATTAGAAGATAATTTTGGTTTTTCATTCGCTGGCAAATATGGTAGTTTTTTCTGCCCAAATCAAGGTAGTGATGAAGAAAATTTAGAGGATTTACTCAACGCTGTACGCCGTGTTTATGCCAGTTTGTTAAACCCAGATGCTTTGGTCTATCGCAAACATAATAATCTACTCGACTATGATGAACGTATGTCGGTTTTGATTCAACGTGTACAGGGGGAACATTACGGCCGTTACTATTTCCCCACAGCCGCTGGTGTTGCCTACAGTCATAATCCGTTTCGCTGGAACCCTAAAATCAGGCGCGAAGATGGCTTTTTGCGCATGGTTTGGGGGTTGGGTACACGCGCCGTCAATCGTGTCGCCAATGATTATCCACGCCTAGTAGCCTTGAGCCATCCATATTTACGTCCAGACAACAACCCCCGCGCCATCCGTTTGTATTCACAAGAAATGGTAGATGTGATTGATTTAGAAGCCAACCAATTTGTCACCATGGATTATCGAGCCTTGCTCAAACCGGACTATCCAGCTTTAACCACAGTTGCATCCTTAGACAGAGGCGATTATTTAGAAACCATTGTCGCAGCAGGGGCCGTAACAGCCGATGATGATTTGGTTTTAACATTCGAAACCTTGACCAAAGATCAAAATTTTGTGAAATTGATGCGCACGGCTTTGATGCGCTTAGAAGCTGCATACGGCCGTCCCGTTGACGTTGAATTTGCAATTGAAATAGTGCCATCCTATCCACGCGATTATAAACTCCATATTCTGCAATGTCGGCCATTAAGTCAACGCGCCAACAATTTCAACGTCAAAATTCCTGACAATATTCCTGATGAAGATATTTTATTCAGCTCTCAATGGCTCGTGCCGGATGGCAAAGCAAAAAATATCCGTTATGCTATTTTCGTAGACCCCGTGTTGTATCGTGAAATTAAAGATCCAAATGCCCGCCCTGAAATCGGTCGTGCGATTGGCCGCTTGAACCAGGTTCTGGAGGACGAACGTTTTGTATTGTTTGGGCCTGGACGATGGGGCAGCGCAAATCTTGATCTGGGCGTACATGTCACTTATGGGGATATCTACAATTGTAAAGGATTGATAGAATTGGGCGTTGCACAAGATGGCCGTCGTCCAGAACTATCTTATGGCACTCATTTTTTCCATGATTTGATCGAGAGTGATATTTTCACTTTGGGTTTGTATCTGGACGACGAATTGAGCACACTCAATTGGGAATTCTTCCACGAATCATCAAACTGTTTGGCCGACCTTTTGCCTGAAGATGCGGGTTTAGACCCTTATCTAAAAGTGATTGATATTACGGCCGTTACCAACGACCGCCATCTTGATATCCTCATGGATGGTAAAAGTGACCGTGCTATTGGCTTTCTGCATAATAAATAATTATGCTTTTGCTTGAAGTTTTTGTTTTCGGCTTTGCCCTCTGGTTAGGCACTTATTTGATCAACCGTAACCCACGTGACCTGCGCCTGGGCTTGGCGGGTTGGGGCTTGGTGGCTTATGCGCTTGGTTTGGCGCTGGATATTTTAATCAATTATGCAGAAGATACGGCCGTTGCTGAAAATTTGTCCCATTGGCAACGGCCGTTGTTATTCGTACCGGCCATCCTCTGGCTGATTTTGTTGATTGTGCTGCTGCGTGCGGCTGATCCCTGGTATTCACGCCTACGCAACCACAAACGGCCGTTTCTGATCATCGTCATCGCCACCATCTTTTTTGGTCTCGGTTTGGGCATGCTGTTATTCCCGTTAGAATGGATACCCCGTGCCTGGCTGCTGCTCGCGATTGGCGGTGATCTTCTGTTTTTGGGCGTAGCTGTCGCCATGCTCGATGCTATTGATGAAGGCGAACGCCTGTGGCTCCATTCGGCGCGCTCCTTCATCTATGCCTTTATTTTCGCATTGATTTTCGGGGGGCAAGTCGCTTTGGTTATGGGCATGGCAACCGGCATCACCACACCCATGATTGCTTTGCTGCTCGCCATCATCGGCGCAGCAATCTGCCTGCAAACTTTTGCTGAGCCAGCCAAGAATCTGTTCGATCGAATGGCTCCTGGCATCTCACCTACGGCACGCCAAACACAAATAACAGTACGCGCAACGGCCGCTGCTATTCCGCGCCAAAATCCTACCCTGGACTTGATCACACTCGACGATGATGAATTCACACGACTCACTCGGCGGGCTATCAGCCATATGAACAATCAGCCACGACTTTCAGCCAGCCCGCTCATGCGTTTGCCACAAATTACACAACGCCTACAGCAGCGTGACCTGCCCGCCGACACCTTACAACGCGCCGCCGAGCTGCGTGCCTTGCTCACGGAGAGCATCGCGCGTTTAAAACCACAGCGCGACCAACCGTTTGGCATTACGGATGAGTGGCGTTTTTACAATGCACTCTACATTCCGTATGTGCTGGGGTTGAAACCTTACAGTCGGCGTGGTTATGTTGGCAATGGTGCTGTGGAAACGGCCGTGCAGCCCACCCT
Source organism: uncultured Ardenticatenaceae bacterium (assembly GCA_964350725.1). GTDB lineage: Bacteria > Chloroflexota > Anaerolineae > Promineifilales > Promineifilaceae > JAACFF01. The sequence goes on from CAYGMR010000055.1 coordinate 8,359, forward strand.
CGATTGGCTGCGCAGCCAGGTCCCGCAGCGCACCCTTTACAACTGGCAAAACGCCGCCGCTAAACTCATCGCCCAAGATTTACGCGAACGCGCCACCAACGAATACATGGTTAGGCGCACGGATTTACCGTAATCCCTCTCAATTGGCACTGTTTGGCACTTCTTTTCATAGCTTTGGCACCTGTTTTTATTCTATGCTGGCACAAATCAAGCATGGAGGTGCTATTGAAATGAATCACACACAAACCGTTCAAGCAGAACAAAAGTCAGGATCAAATTTATTACGTTATGCGTTATGGGGTAATACACTTTTCTCAGGCGTAAGCGGACTTGTCACGTTGGTGGCGGGTGAACAGTTGGGGACGTTGATGGGGATTGAAGAAACGGCCGTTTTCACAATCCTTGGCATCGGGTTAATCACATTTGCCTTGACCATCGCCTGGTTCGCCAGCCGTCCAACAATCGACAAGCGTTTCGCCAGGATCGTCATCATTTTGGATGTCATCTGGGTCATCGACAGCCTTGCGATTCTGCTGGTTGGCTGGCCACCGCTCACAACGACTGGCAAATGGATCGTCGCCATCATCGCCGATATCGTGGCTGTTTTCGCCATCGTACAATACATTGGTTGGCGACGGTTGTAAAAGCCGGAACACGGAGTTAGGCAACTGCGTTGCGGGAGAAGACACGGAGATTCACGGAGGATTTGTAGAGGTTTTTTCAATTATGCTGTAGTTGGGCAGGCTACAAGCATTTTTTAATGCCTCTCCATTCTCTCTCCGTGTTTCTCCGTGTTCCCTCCGTGCAACTCTGTGTAACTCATTTCATCTACATCCACTGGCAGTCCGGCCAATTGCATGATTTTGAGGGCGTTGGTGGTTGGGCATGGGCCGGGGTGTAATTTGTAGTCGAAAACCATACGGCCGTCTACGACATCATCCCGAAAATGGAAATTACACACATGGACGCTTTCATCCTCCAAACGCACCAATTCAAGATCATGTGTAGCGATGATCCCCACACCAGCACAACCAATCAAAGCGCGTACATAAGCACGACTGCCAATTAAACGTTCGCGGTTATTGGTGCCACGAAAAATCTCATCGATCATAAAAAATAACGGCCGCTTGTCAGGTTGTTGGACACTTTCCAAAATAGCTTTCAAGCGTCGCACTTCGGCATAGAAGAAAGAAAAGCCATCCGATACCGAATCCGTCACGGTAATCGATGCTGCTAAACGAAACGGGATTGAGCGCAAACTATCTCCCAAAATCAAGCCGCCTGCCTGTGCCAGACACAAATTCACGCCCAATGTGCGTAGAAATGAACTTTTACCGGCCATATTTGAACCAGTGATGATTGTGATGTTACCCAGGCCATCGACAGTAAAGTCATTACAAACACGCTCTTCGGCCGCTATTAACGGATGGCCTAATCCTTGGCCATCAAAAGGCAGTTCACCCGTATCCCGCGATAAAATTTGGGGAAAAACGGATTCTGGATTGGTGTAGGCAAAATTTGCCAGACTGTTTAACGCTTCGAGTTCAAACCAAATGTCCAACCAAGCAGGTAACAAATCTTGCAGTTCTGCTTTTATCTGGCTAAAGCGATAAGCAAAAAAGGCATCCCAAGGGATGAGAGCATTGAGTATGATCGCAACCATGGGATTATAGCGCAAACCAGCCCCTGCCATGACCCAATTGACCCGTTTTAGATGGGCCGACGGCCGTTCCTCGGCAACCAAAAACGGGGCGCATAATTTTTGCAGCGACGGCCGTGCCTTAAAGTTGTATTGTTCCAATAAGTGGAAAATGCCATTTAATGTACGCAAACTGTCCGCCAAAAATGCCGCATCCTTGAAAACCGGAGCCACTTTATCTGATTGGCTCAACAAAATCGCACCATAAATGAACCATGACCCTAACCACAATGGCGGCAAACTTCCCATTAAGTTTAATGCCAACAGAATGAAATTTACCGGCACCAATGCAATCAAGATGAATAAAATGGGACGCAATTTTTGCCCTTCATCCGGCTGAGCCAGCCAATCCAACAGACGCTGCCCTCGCCAGCGAATCTGCTTTTCGGATTGTTTTTTGCCCGACTTGGCCTGATTTTCGTCCATCAACAGGCGTGCATGTAGCTGCAAACGATCACGCAAGCGTGTCATATCGAGCAGCTCATGAACACGGGCCTGGCGTGCCAAAATATGTTTAGGCTCCGGCTCTGTGGTCAACAACCAAGCACCCAAACGTTGACTGCCTTCTTGCGTAACGGCCGTATCCAACAAACGATGCACCGAGCGATCACCTAAAATATCTAGATCGCGTGCAAAAGGATGTTCTTGCTGCGCGGGGAGGTGGAGTGGTTCTGGTAGCTGCCCCCAATCCAGTTGCATCCGTGCCAATTGGGTTTGTTTGAGTTCTTGCCAGATGGTGAGTTGGTGAACGGCCGTTTCCACTTGCCGGTGCCAATAAACCAAAACAATAAACGGGATCAGCAACAATGGGGTCAGGATAATCCACCATAAGGGACCCAAAGTTAATAACAAACCACCACTGACAATCAAAGCCAGTACAAAAAGTAATAAACGCCAGCGGCTGATGACAGAACTGCGTTGTTGTAAAAATTCTTTGCGGCGTTGTAGGCGTTCTACTTGTCTTTGTAAAACACCTAATCGTTTTTCACGTTTTATCATGCCCCTATTGTATATGAAAACTTTTATAGTCCTTACTAATTTCATGCCACATATTTACAAACAAAGGCTAAAATTAAACTAGACAATATTATCCAAGCAGAAAGCTGATTGGCTAAATGGCTGAGCAGCTATCTTGAAAGGGAGAGCCATCATATGGAAGCTGTAAAACAATCTTTGGGATTAAATACTTATTTGGACACGGATTATACAACGGCCGTTGCCGCCGTAACCGCCGCGCTCAAAGAAGAAGGGTTTGGTGTCTTGACTGAAATTGATGTCAAAGCCACTCTCAAGAAAAAGATCGATGTCGATTTTCGGCCGTATGTGATTTTAGGGGCTTGCAATCCGCCTCTAGCCCACAAAGCGCTTAGTGCCGTCGCCGAAGTCGGTTTATTATTGCCTTGTAATGTGGTCGTTGCCGAAGAGGAAGACGGTCGTATTTGGGTTTCGGCCATCAATCCCGAAATCATGATGAGCGTCATTGACGACCCGGACTTAGATGCAGTTGCCTGCGATGCACGCGCTCGCCTCGAACGCGCCATCAACAGTCTGTAAAATATAAAAGCGTCCAGTCAGTCAGCCTTTTCGTCGGACTGACTGCTGAAAGGCTGGCTGGCTGAACGCTCAAAAAATCACTTCCGCACTACCTTGCGCTGCTTTTTGGGCAGTTGCATCGGCAGTTTTGTGCGCCGTATGCCATCAAACTGGTAGAGTGCATTGGCCACTGCACCAGCAGTCGGCACGAGACCAATTTCACCCACGCCTTTTGCGCCATAGGGGCCATAGGGGTCCGGCACTTCTACGCCGATAATTTCGAGTTCCGGCATCTCTTTAGCACGCAAAATGCCCATATTACGCAGACGAGTGGTTTTAGGACGACCGTTTTCCATCTCCAATCCCTCACTAATCGCATAACCCAAACCCATATGCAGCGACCCTTCGATTTGGCCTTCAAACAACATCGGATTAAAAATCTTGCCAGCATCATGTGCCGCCGTGATTTTTTCGACCTGGCCATCTTCGTCAAGCGTCACCAACTGTGTTGCGTAGCTGTAAGAATAATGTGTGTAGACTTTTTCGACCATCGCGCCTGGTTTTGTTGTCCAATCAACAACCCATTCGCCACGGTATTGTTTACCTACCAGATCGGCCAGTGAGTGTGTTTCAAGATCAGCCTTCAACTCTTTACACGCATCGATCAGCGCATTGCCAACCAGGGATGTCGCACGTGATGCTGTCGTCATACCGGCTTCTTGCTCGGCGGCCGTGTCGATGAAAACTTCAATAATGGCCGGGTCAATGCCAGTTTCATTGGCCACCACCTGCGTAGCAATCGTATTCACGCCCTGCCCCATCTCTGTCCACCCATGATCAATGGTAACTTTATCCGGGGCAACAATCGTGATACGTGCTGAAGCCGCATCCGGCATTCCATTGCCGATC
>CAYGMR010000055.1:12509-16819 GCA_964350725.1 uncultured Ardenticatenaceae bacterium
TACTACAAGCAATACCGGCATATTTAGCCGCGTAAAAAGCGTCTTTTATCGCTAAAAGCGTCTCACGCGCTCCTGCACCGCCTTCAATCACTTGCCCAGTTGCCGTCATATCACCATCTACCAGGGCATTATCATAGCGGAACTGCCAGCGATCAAAACCACCTTTTTCACAAACCTCATCGATCAGACTTTCGAGACCAAATGCTGCCTGGTTCACACCAAAGCCGCGCATCGCGCCGCAAGGAACATTATTGGTGTAAACGGCCGTTGCTTCTACATCCGTCACTGGGAAGAAATAAGCGCCCGTCGCATGGCCCGCCGAACGCTCTAACACCTTCATACCCACCGATGCATACGCGCCCGTATCGCCGACAAATTTCACACGCACACATGTCAACTTGCCGTCCTTATTGGCGCCAATCTCATAACGCATCCAAATCGGATGGCGCTTCGGATGCATAGCAATGGACTCATCACGTGTCAAACGCACCTTTACCGGTACGCCGAGAATATGCGCCATCAAGGCCGCGTGACCTTGCACGGTCAAATCTTCTTTACCGCCAAAGCCGCCCCCATTTGGCACCATAATGATGCGTACTTTTTCGAGCGGAAAACCTAACAGTTTGGCAATCTGCACACGGTCTTCATAAATACCTTGCCCCTGCGACAGGACTTCAATGCCATCTTCAACAGGATAAGCAATGGCCGCTTCTGTCTCCATAAAACCATGCTCGATCCATTGTGTCTCGAATTCACCCTCAGCCACAAAATCAGCTTCAGCCAGCGACTTTTCAAGATCGCCGCGGGAGGTTACTGTTTTTGACAGCACATTACCAGCCGCATAGTCGTGAATCAGAGGCGCACCTGCTTTTAGTGCGTCAAACATATTCGTTAAAGGCTCTAGAACCTCATATTCAACTACAATCAAGTCAACAGCTTGCCGTGCGATCGCCTCAGATTTAGCGACAACACCAGCCAATACATCTCCGATATAACGTGTAATTTCACCCTCGGCAACCATCAACGGCCAATCTTGTTTGATCAGACCAATTGTGCGGTCGCCAGGCACATCTGCCGCTGTAAACACGCGCTCAACACCTTCCAACGCCTCTGCCGCATTCGTATCAATGCTCAACACACGCGCACGCGGATGGTCGCTGAACTTGAGTGCGCCATACATCATACCTTCCAACTTGATGTCGTCTACGTAATCATGATCGCCTAAAACTAATTTCTGGGCTTGATATTTGGGTTGGCGTGTCCCGATACGGCCGTTGCCAGCCGGTAGAGGAATTTCTTCTTCATTGCGGATCGAATCCGCCGCATAAATCACAGCATCGACAATTTTCTTATAGCCGGTACAGCGGCATAAATGTGGGGTAAGCGCTTTCTCTACATCTGCTCGGGTTGGTTCCGGGTTATTGTTGATCAACGCATTCGACTGCATCACAATACCAGGAATACAAAAACCACATTGTACGCCCCCCTTCGACACAAACGCATTCGCAAACACTTCGCGCCGGTACTCACCCAAGCCCTCCGTTGTTGTCACTCGTCCGTCAGCCACCTTTTTCATTCTGATAGCGCAGCCCAAAACGGCTTTGCCATTCAAATCAACGGCACAACAACCGCAAGCAGCTTGAGGCGCACACCCATCTTTAGGTGATGTGATGCCCTCAATTTCACGCAAATAAGTTAAAAGGGATAGCTCCGGATCGCCAGTGTAGGTGCGCTTCTGGCCATTCAGCAAAAATTCCATGATAGTCCTCCAATTGGGGTATTCTCTTCCCAAAATCATAGCTGACAGATGGTACTTGCCTGGGACAATCAAGTATCACCTCGCCTATACGCCAGCTTTTATCAGTCCACGTCATTCGGCGTGACTATCAATGACGCCTTCTACCATATCACACCAGGGCTGAATTATCCATGACAAATTACACCCGAATTAGTGAGGTTTGTCTAATTGCAAGATTTAACGCAAAGAGGATACAATTATGTTGATTGAGGAAGAGAACCCTTTCCACTTTACGACTCCTCGGAGAAAACAGATGACATGAGCAGTTATCTGCGAGCTTTGATTGTCTATCAATTCCTTCACCAACCTAAAAAGGGAGGAAATGCGTGCAAAAATCAAAACGTTTCCGCTTTGATCGGCTAATAGATTTACTGTTACCGATATTGGCCGTCCTGGCAGCCTTTGCTGTGGGCGCGGTGATCCTGGCCCTACAGGGCGTCAACCCCCTCGAAGCATATCAAGCGATGTTTGTGGGTGCCTTTGGCAGCAAAAACGGCTGGGCCGATACATTGGTTAAGGCGACCCCGCTGCTCTTAATTGGAGTAGGTATCGCTATTGCTTTTCGTGGTGGTGTTATCAACATCGGCGCCGAAGGACAACTGATTGTAGGTGCATTGCTAACAACCTATATCGGGCTGCAACTAGGTGACAGCCTGCCAGGTTATTTGGTCATCATCATTTGTATTTTGGCAGGCACATTTATGGGCGGTGTATGGGGAGCCATCCCCGGCATTCTCAAAGCACAATTGGGAGTCAACGAAATTCTGACAACGATCATGATGAATCAGATCGCGATCCAGGGAGCTTATTTCTTACTGCGCGGGCCGATGATCGACCCCAAAGAGCTAGAAGCTGGCACCAATATTCCCCATTCCGCCAGGTTGGTTAATACAATTGACTTACCTCGCTTTACAGATGTGGCTAAAAGTTTAGGCTTTACGCAGTCAGCAGAAGAGATGGGTTTAAGCGGCTATCTGGGTGAAATATATGGGGTGCTTGTCGAGCCAACACGCCTGCACACGGGTTTCATCTTCGCGGTTATAATCGCCATTATCGTCTACATTTTCTTATGGCGCACAACAATTGGCTATCGCATTCGTGCTGTCGGTTTGAACCCCCACGCATCACGTTATGCCGGTATCAATGTCAAACGTTATATCGTATTATCGATCACATTAAGTGGTGCTTTGGCTGGTATGGCAGGCGCGATTGAGATTTTGGGTTTACACCACCGCATGTTTGAACCAACGGCCGTTTCTGCAGGCTACGGTTTCACAGGCATTGTCGCCGCTTTATTCGGTAAATTGCACCCGTTGGGCATCATTCCCTCATCGATTTTGTTTGGTGGCCTGCTCGTCGGCGGCGACAAAATGCAGCGTGCTATGCAAATCCCACAAGTCCTCATCACCGCCATCTTGGGCCTTGTTGTCCTCTTTGTGGTCAGCACCGAATATTTCTCACGCAAACTCGCCAAACGTCGTATGGGTATCAACACATCAGATACAATCGATCCACCACCAGACACACCTTCGGAACCACGACCGCCAGACAAATCGCCATCTGAACCTGCAACAGGAGGTGTGTTATGAACGAAGAATTAACGGCCGTTGCCATCATAGTTGGCATCATCCATTCCGGCATTCGTTTAGCAACTCCTTATTTATACGCAGCCCTAGGCGAAACTTTCGCGCAGCGTTCCGGTGTTTTGAACCTGGGCGTTGAAGGTATCATGCTCATGGGCGCATTCTTCGGCTTTTTTGCCGTCTTTCAAACCGGCAACCTCATCTTTGGCCTGTTTGCTGCCGGCATAATTGGCGCATTGATGGGACTCATCATGGCCATTGTCAGCGTCACCTTCCAGGCCGAACAGGGCATCAGCGGTATCGGCCTCTATATGTTTGGGCTGGGTATGTCAAGTCTACTGTTCAAAACCATGCTGGGTACAGTTGAAGGTGTGCAAGGCTTCAAGGTGCTGCGCTTCTGCTTGGGCGATGGCTTTTGTCTGGCAGATGTTCCCATCCTCGGCGACCTCTTCTTCAGCTACAATATTCTCGTTTACAGCGCCTTTGCCCTGGTACCTATTTCATGTTATGTGCTCAACCGCACAACCTGGGGTTTGAAGATTCGTGCTGTTGGGCAAAACCCCGAAGCGGCCGACTCCTTGGGCGTCAATGTTAATTCCATGCGTTACATGGCTGTCATCCTGGGTGGTATCTTGGCCGGCATTGCTGGCGCATCATTATCAATTTCACTGCTAAATATATTCCAAGAAAATCTAACCAATGGCATTGGCTTCATTGCTGTGGCGCTGGTTTATTTTGGTAGTTGGTCACCGTTTGGTGTGATGATCGGGGCATTATTATTCAGTATGGTCAACGCTTTGCAGCTTTGGGCGCAGGTTTTGGGATTAAATATCCCCTCCGATTTCGCCGTCATGCTACCCTACCTGATGACAATCATCGCCTTAGCCCTCCCGTTTCGCCGTTCCGCCCAACCCAAAGCACTCACCAAA
>CAYGMR010000055.1:16829-17085 GCA_964350725.1 uncultured Ardenticatenaceae bacterium
GCAACGATCCATCAGCTCTTCACCAAACCGTTTGAGCGAGGTGAGGGATGAGCGTGGAAACATAGAGATTTTGGAGGCGTTTGTAACAAGATGTCTTTCCTGCAGTGGCAGGGAACCAAGTGCATTTTTATGGTCGTCTTTTGCGAGCATTCAGTCATAACAGTCAAACATCGACTACTCGACTAAAGACGACCCGACTCAATTTAGGAGAAGAATTATGAACAAAAAGTTTTGGTTAATCACACTGCTGCTCATT
>CAYGMR010000056.1:0-16749 GCA_964350725.1 uncultured Ardenticatenaceae bacterium
CACAAACCAAGGTCGTTTTAATGCCCATCTGTTTTAAGGCAATACCAACGGCCGTTAACGACCCAATTGCATCCCCATCCGGATCCACATGAGTAATGACCAAGGCCCGCTGCCCTTTTTGGATAGTATGCAAAATCATGGATCTTTCTGACATCATAATCATTTCCTAAAAAAAAGAAGCCTGTGCATGTTGAAACCACAGCACGCACACGCTTCACAGTCTATCATCTTACACCAATTGAAATCAGGCGACGGCCGTATCTGGCTCATCAAGATCAGGCTGAGCCGGTGGGATATCCAAATTATCAAGGATATTATTAACCTCATCTACAAAAGCCAACGTGGGATCCCAATTGAAATGCAGCTCGGGTACTGTACGGTTCTGTAAACGTTTGGCTAACTCATAACGGAAAAAACCGCTTGCTTTTTCCAGTGCGCCCATCACTTCCGGTCGACTTTCTTCATCACCCAATGCATTTACAAAGATATTGACATGTTGCAATTCGCGGTCAATCGTCGTGCGCGTGATAGTGACATTTTGCAAACGCGGATCACTCACATCACGCACCAACAACTCGCTCAAAATAACGCGGATTTGCTCGGCCGTTCGCTCTTGCCGGATTTTACTCATCAGAACACCTAAACTTCAACGCGCTGCGTTTCAAAAAATTCTAAAAGGTCGCCAGCTTGAAAATCACTCCAACCTTCGACACTCACGCCAAACTCGAAACCGGTTTTTACCTCACGCACATTTTCTTGCAGATGTTTCAAGCTGCTAACAGGGCCTGTAAACAGTAATCTATTATTGCGTGCCACACGTACTTTGGCATTACGCCGCGCAACACCAGTACGCATATAGCTGCCAGCAACCTGGCCAACGCCTCGAATACGGAAAACCTCACGCACTTCAGCACGGCCAATGACCACATCTTGATAGACTGGGGCCAACATACCTTTTAAGGCTTTCTCAACATCTTCGATTAATTTATAGATGATTTTATATAAGCGAATATCCACCTGCTCATTATTCGCAGCATTACGGGCAATTGAATCAATATCCGTATTAAACCCCAAGATAATCGCATCTGATGCGGAAGCTAACATCACGTCACTTTCACTGATATTGCCAGTTGCAGCACGTAAGATTTCTACGTCAACTTCATCATTGCTCAACTTTTCCAACGAATTAACAATTGGTTCCAACGAACCTTGTACATCAGCATTCACAATCAGGTTGAGTGTTTTGGTTTCACCTTGTTGCAAACGGCTGAAGAATTCTTCTAGGGTGGCAGTTCCTGGCGTACCCGTTGTGGTGCTGGTACCAGCTTCTTTTTGTTCTTCGGCAATAATCTTACGGGCTTCTTTTTCACTGCCGACCACACGGAATTGATCACCGGCTTCAGGCATACCATTTAGGCCCGACACAGAAACAGGTGTGGATGGACCTGCTGTTTTGATGCGCTTCCCGTTATAGTTGAACATGGCTTTGATACGGCCGTAGTTTTCACCAACCAACAGCGTCTCACCCAACTTCAATGTACCATTTTGCACCAAAATAGTCGTCATCACACCACGACCGCGTTCGATTTTCGCCTCTAACACCGTTCCCGTTGCCGTTGCTTTAGGATTCGCCCGCGGATTAATGTCTTCAGAAACCAACAAAATCGCTTCTAACAAATCATCAATACCCAACGTTTCTGTAGCAGATACCGGGATAACCATCGTATCGCCATCCCATTCATCTGGAATCAAACCGATTTCAGCCAACTGTTGTTTGACACGTTCTGGACGCGCTGTGACCAGATCGATCTTATTCATCGCCACGATGATAGGCACATTCGCTGCACGCGCATGGTCAGCCGCCTCACGTGTTTGGGGCATAACCCCATCATCAGCAGCAACCACCAAAATGGCAATGTCGGTCGATTGCGCCCCACGTGCACGCATAGCAGTAAATGCCTCATGGCCCGGCGTGTCTAAGAAGGTAATTAATTCGCCATCTTTGTGTACTTGATAAGCACCAATATGTTGTGTAATGCCACCCGCTTCACCCGCCTGCACATTTGCTTGGCGCAACACATCCAGCAGCGAGGTTTTGCCATGATCAACATGGCCCAACATCGTCACCACTGGGGGTCGGGTTTCTAAATCTGCTTCATCCTCATCTGCTAAAACCTGCCGCCATGCCAAATGCTCGGCAATAGCATCAGCCTCATCTTCTTCAACAACCGGGGCTACAACTTCATAACCCATCTCTTCGGCGACAATTGAAGCTGTGTCGAAATCGATCTGTTGATTGATATTGGCCATGATGCCGTTACTCATCAACTCTTTGATCACGTCAATGGGACTCACGCCCATGATGCCGGCAAGTTCACGCACGGACACATATTCAGGGACTTCAATCAGCGTTTTCGTTTCTGTCATCCGCTACCTTCCTTGAGTAAACCGCAAAATCTTGCGGTCCACTTACAGCAATTCAAAGCTTTATCAAAAAGCTCGGGGCCGGTCTACTGACCGTGCCATCTGAATCAGTTCATCATTATGTTTTTGACGAACTTGTTATATTTTTCTTTTTATATGCAGCTAACATCTCGATTTCAGCTGCATTCAATTCTGTATTAAGTGCCTGGTTGAGCACACCAGGCACATTAATTGCTTTTTGCCAGCAAACTAGTTGGTCACACAAATATGCTCCACGCCCATTTTGTTTGCCCGTTGGATCAATAATCACACCTTTTTCTGCGGTGCGCACAACCCTTGTAAGTTGCCGTTTGTCAACTTTCTGTCGGCAGACTACGCACATACGTTGTGGAACATGCTTTTGTTTGCGCGTTTTTTTTTTGCTCATCTACCTTTATTTGTAACTGCTCAGGCTTCCCTACTCGTGGGTGGCTTTTAGCCTGAGTAGTTACACAAAACCTCCCAAAGGGTTAAACCCTTTGGGAGATTCAATTTCTAAATGTCTTCCAAATCGAAATCTTCCCACTCTCGACCCTTACGACTGCCTTTACGTTTACGTTTGGCCACAACTTCACCCAGGTCTTCATCATATACCAGGCTGCGACCTTTATCTGAACGGCCGCTTTTTTCTTCAACTTCTGGTTCACGCCCGGGTCGTACAATGACGACCTCTTTCTTCGGTTTTTTCTGTGTTGCTTTCGGTGGTGTCGATTCGATATCAAAGAGTGATTTCGAGAGATCGTCAATTGCGTCAATGACCTCTTCTTCCTCTTCCTCTTCTTCTGGTTCCGCTTCTTCAACTTCAGCGTCTTCCAAATCAGCCTCAACAACTGGCTCTGGTTCAATTACTGGCTCAACAACGGCCGTTTCAGCAACAATCTCAACTTCGGCTTCAACTTCAGCTTCTTCAGCAACGGCATCATCAATAACGGCCGTTTCGTCAACAACCTCATCAACACCGGCTTCAGATTCGGCCTCGGCAGCACCCTCACCTTCCACAACCGGCAGCTCGTATGCCGCTACGATTTCTTTCAAATCGCTGAGCATTTTCTCGCCAAAGCCACGGAAATTTAAAAATTCGCCATCGCCTAATTGCAATTGGAATAGCACAGCACCCACTGTCTCAATCTCATTATCAAGCAGCAAGTTGTGCATGCGGCCGGGTAAATCCAAATCATCCAGCGGTAACTGCCACACAATTTCAGGAATATCTTTGCGAGCTATAGCACGCCGTTTGCGTTCTTCCATATGTGAAGCTGAACGCGCAGCGATGATACTGCCTTCTACATTAGAAACCATACGATCAAGCATACGGTAATCTTCCGATGTAATCGGTCTAGCAGCAGCCTTTTTCTCCAAGATTAGCGTGACTTGTTCAATAAAGGCTGTGTCTTTTAACAAGGCCTGATCAACAACCGGATTGTCTAAGTTAGCGAGAGATTCACCAGCAGCTTCTGTCAAGCTCTTGATATCGATGCGCCAACCGGTCAATTTAGCCGCCAGGCGTGCATTTTGCCCTTCACGGCCAATAGCCAGCGACAATTGATCATCAGGCACAATCACAACGGCCGTTTTGCCTTCATCTGGATGCTCTTCCAAAAACACACGCGAAACGCGCGCGGGGCTGAGCGCCTTAGCAATAAACACACGTTGATCAGAATCCCATTCGATGACATCGATCTTCTCGTCATTGAGTTCGCGCACAATACTCTGAATGCGCACACCACGCATACCCACACAAGCACCCACAGGATCAACACCTGGTTGCAATGCTTGCACAGCGACTTTTGAACGCTGACCTGCTTCACGCGCAATGCTCTTGATCTCGACCTGGCCGTTATAAATCTCCGGCACTTCCAGTTCAAGTAAACGGCGCAGCAAATTGCGATGATTACGGCTCACAAAAATCTGTGGACCGCGATTGGTGCGGCGCACTTCGAGCACATAAACTCGAATTTTGTCATGCGCGCGGTAACGTTCACCATTCACCTGTTGGCTCTTGGGCAAAATCGCTTCCGTGCGACCTAAACCAATCGTGATGTGTTGACCGCTGATACTTTGCACCGTTCCGTTGACCAATTCACCTTCACGACCAGAGAAGTCTTCATATAACTGTTCGCGTTCAGCTTCGCGCACACGCTGCAAAAGAACTTGTTTAGCGGTTTGTGCGGCGATACGGCCGAAACTAGAAGTCGTCGAATCCACCATGACCAAATCACCATACTCGGCATCCGGATCAAAACGGCGTGCTTCAGCTAACAGCACCTCAGTGCGGTTATCTATAATGCTATCGACGACCTCTTTCTCAGCAAAGATCGTCGGATCACCAGTGCGCGGATCGATGTCCGCAGTCACCATTTGTGTATTGCTTACATTTGCATCGCGCCGATAAGCAGAAACCAAAGCTGTTTTGAGTGCCTCAAAGACATCTTCTTTGGGCAGCCCACGCGCCTCACAAATTTCATTAAAAGCTAAAAGAAATTGACTTTTCATAAATATTTCATTTACCCGGTAACTCTATTACCGCTAATTAGTGTGAGCTTATGCTCACTAACCAACAAAAAAAGTGGGGGTTGCCCACTTTCCATTGCCAAACGATAGAAAATTTCGCTTCATAGTATAACATAGCCATGCAAGCATAGCAATAAGAATTCACTTAGAATTAGGGCAATCACATCTGCTAAATTTCTGCCGCGAATTTCACAGATTTGACGAATTAAAACCGCCCAAAACCATGCCCCCGTCGGCGTTTCTGAAAACTTGTTACCGACTATCTAAGCTTTATCAAAAAGGCATAACAGTTCGTCTAGATTTGTCGCCACTTCATTTAGAGAGGCAAACATGCGATCAACAAAATCAAAGTCACTCTGGTGTGTCTCGCCGTTGGGGATGGCAATGGTAAACAGACCGGCAGCGTGTGCTGCATGGCAACCAGGCAATGAATCTTCGAGTGCCAGGCAGTTTTCTGGTGTATATCCCAACCGTTTGGCCGCCAACAAATAAATATCAGGGGCGGGTTTTCCGTTTTCGACTTCATTGCCGGCGGCAATCGCACCACAGTGATCAATGAGATTTAGTTGTGTCAAAACCTGCACAGCATGTGAACGACTGCTAGACGTTGCCACGCCCCAGGCTATACCTCGCTTTTTGATGGCAGCTTGCAATTCAAACAAACCCGGCATAACCGGGATACCCTTAGATAGGCGTGCTGCAAGCCGCGCCTTTTTGCGCTCGATCAACTCCTCTCCTGTAAGCGGAATGGGATACACTTCCTCCAATATCTGGACACAGGCATCACTGCGACGGCCGATCACTTTTAAATACACGGCGTCCGTAAGTTCATAACCATATTCAGCCAATACCGCCTGCCATGCCTGCCGTGACAATGGTTCGGTATCAACCATCAAGCCATCCATATCAAAGATGATGGCCTTAGTTGGATTGTCGGATAGTTGGGTGGTCATATAGTCTGGTTGTCCTTTTTGGGTTTTTGCCACAAGTACCTGTGGGCATAAATAACACGTTGGGTTGTAGTGACGGCTTCAGCCGTTCGTTTGGCCGCCAAAGCAGCTGCTACAAACTGTTGAGTTATTTCCGCCTTGTTGTACTAAGTGCACTCAATAATGTTGTGTTGGTTAAAATGTGGCACGGTCCGGAGACACGGCCACGAGCGACACGACAAAACAAACTTGTTTGTGCTAGTTACATGAATTTTGAGTGTTTTGGCGGATACGATCGCATTATTCTTGAGATGGTTTTATGACGAACCGCAGGGAGACACGGCCGAGTTTGATCTTGTCACCGGATGTCAGTCGCTGTGGTGTTAAGGTGAGGCGTTCATAATTGAGGAAAGTTCCACTTGCACTGCCTTCATCTGTCAACCAATAACTGTCATCACGGCGTACGATACGTGCGTGTAAACGTGAAACGCTGGGGTCATCCAGTACGATTTGGGCATTGTCTGGGTCATTGCCAAATGTATAGCTTTTAGCAGTGAGCTCGATGGGCGGATGTGAATCATTTTCCCATTCGAGCAGGGCATTGAAGTCTAGGGGAGCAACGGCCGTTTCTGCCGCACCCTCACTTTCTGCCAATGCAGCTTCCTCTTGCGCCCAATGTCGTCGCCTACGCCACCGGCTTAAAAGCCAAAACAACATAACCAGCAAAACAAAGCCCGCACCCAGCATAACCCATTGCTCGCGTGTAAATAATTTTTGCAAGTCAATGGCAGAGGGTGTGAGCATTTCCGGTTCCGGTGTGACTGTGGGCGTGGGCGCGGGCGGGCGTTCTACGGCGATTTCAACTGCCAGCGGTTCGCTAACTCCCTGATAACCCAATTCATCAGTCAACTGCACCATCAATTCTTGTGTGCCCGCATTTAGCTGGCTCACATCCCACAAATAGTTAAGTTGGTTTTGTGCGTCTAAAACCAGTGTATCTACTGGCGGCAGCGGCTGACCATTTGCTAATAAACTGACATCCGTCACACGCCGCGGCAAATTATCAGGCCAGGCAACTTGGATGCTTAAGGAGATAACTGCGGGCTGCAAAGCGGCGAGTGGGGTGTCATGTGCCATGCCCAAACGCCGAATAAGCGTGTCCTCAGCTTCAAGTGTGACAAGTGGCGCGGCCAGATCGATTTCAAAGCTGTCACCAACTTGCAGTGTGCCCATGTTGACTTTGACTTCATTACGGCCGTTTTGACGTTGTAATGACCGGTACTGCAATTGCAGCGGGTTGCTCTGCTGCTGCCAAAGGCGAAAAATTTCGGTGTTGCTATCCGGTTGTTGCAGATGCACTGTGCGGCCATGTGTGGGTGTGGCAAGCCGTGCGGCACTGTCTAATTCATTTTCATCCGCTTCTGCACCTAAAATCGAAACAAATATCGGGTTACGGGTATCGTTGGCTTGTGCAACCAGTAATGGGTACGAAAGTTGCTGATTCAAACGCCCGCCATCGGTAAAAAGCATGAGCGCACGGAAACGGCCGTCGCCTGCCTGCCCAGCCGCATGGTCTAGTGCCTGGTTTAACATCGCATTCAACAAGGTTAGCCCACCAGATTCGGGTTGATAGGCATCAATCGCATCGACAACTTCTTGTGGGCGCGTGGCATTTTGGATTAGAAAGCGACCACCTTGCGCATCTGGCACAATAATCGACACACGATCACGTCCCGCGCTGTTCATGTGATTTGTTGCAAACTGTTTGATGCTTTCAACAACCAAATCACGCCGCGAAACAGCAAAGCCCGCATCAATATTGTTAAAATCCGCATTGGCATCCAATACAAAAGTGAAATCAGCACCCACAGGCACATGGGTCACGCTAATCTCTTCGACAGGTACGCCGTTCTCACGCACTGTAATACGTGACACATCATTGATCGGCTCGCTGCGTGCATCGGCCGTTAACAACGTTACGCGTACCAATGGAAAAGTGGAGGCGTCTAAATCAACCAATTCTAAGCGCAGTTCATCTTCTTGTGCAGCTAGCGGCCAGACACACAACAAAAAGAAACCTAATAGAAGGAAACGTAAAAAACGGTGGGAAGTACGCCAATTGTGAATTATCATATATGCAGAATTTGTAGGTAGCTAAGCGTCTCTTTCTCATCACTTTATTTGTAGACGCTTCTTTAATATTTACGTAATGCTTAACGTCTGATATTATATCATTGTAGCTTGACACAGAAGGAAAGGAAAACCTATGCCTGACAAAACTCGTTCATTTTTGCGTATTCTAGCCATCTTGTTTGCTGCCTTGTTTTTGGTTGTTGTAACGCTATCAACTTTAGCGCAAGACACTGATACAGCCGAGGATGCGGAAGCAGTCCAGGAACCAACCACAGAGATTTTTATCACTGGCAATGACATTACGAAGCTGCCCAGTGTGGTTGTGCATATGTTCGGCCGTGATACGACGGGGCAAGCAATCGACTTTTCTCAGGAAGCCTTAGCGGTGACCCACAATGGCCAATCAGTAACGGCCGTTACTGAAGGCGCGATTCCAGCAGGAACCTTCACCATCTTCCTGGTTGACCCAGCTTCAGGTGTGGCCGACCAAATCCCAAACATGCAAGATGCAATCAAACAATTTGCGAGTCCTAGCGGCGGCATGATGGAACAAGTCGACACGATCGCTATCTATCAGGTCGGGGCCTCTGAAGCGGAACAGTTAATGCCGCCAACCAATTTTTATAATGGCGTGCAAAACTTTTTTGTGAATGATCTACAGCCCATTACCGGCACAACCGCGTTGATTGACAGCTTGGCAAGTCTTGTGGATCAAGTAGATGCACTCAAACCAAGCCCCGATATGTCTACCTTTATTGTTGTCATGTCTGATGGCACGGATGCGATCAGTACATTAGAACCCAATGAAATTTTCACAAAAACGGCGGGTTTGGATTTACCCATCCACACAATTTGGGTAAACAGCACCGATTTAACCTTAGCTGGACAGCAGCAAGGGCAAGGCTTCTTGCAAAGTATTTCCGATACGACACAAGGTATCGCCACTTTCTTGGATGAACCGGAAGGCGTTGCAGCCGTGTGGGAGCGCATCGCTGGTTTCCGTGACCATGCGCGTGTGAGTTATGTGGTGGAAGATTTAACTGGTGGTACGGTTGATGTTGGTATCGCCTTAGCCAGTGATCCTTCTGTAAGTGCAAACACGTCCGTATTTATTCCTGAGAATCAGCCCCAAGTTGAAGTATTAATTCCGCCTGAAAGCCGCGAATGGATTTTGCCCAGTCTGACAGAAGAAAACCCGGTTCGTATTAAATTGAATACGGCCGTTTCCTGGCTAGACGCAGAAGATCGATTATTAACAGCCGCACTGTTGCGTATCAATGGTGTTGATGTGGCCGAAATTCCCATTGAGGAAATTGAAGATTTTACAGCCGATATCCCTAACTTTGTCTACGGCGCAAATACAATTGAAGTTTATGTGGAAGATGAACAAGGCCTAAATGCCACAAATCTGCCCGTGATCGTCAACATCTTGGAGGGGGATAAGTTCCTGCCCGACGAAGTTAAACCAAGTTCAAATTTCGGCACGATTTTATTATATTTGCTCATCATTTTGCTTGTTGTGGCTGTTATCGGTGGCATTGTGTACTACTTTTTACGCAAAGGCGGCGCACCAGGCATGCCACGTGGACGTTCTGAGCGTAGTCAACAATCGGCTACGATCGTGACGCCACCCGGCGCAATCCAAGATGATGTGGGCGCTGCAGCAGTTGCTGGGGGCGCAGCAGCGACAGATCAAGGGCAATCGTTTGTCATGGCACATATGGAAGTGTTAGAGGCGACCACACCCATGCAAGAAAAAATCAATCTAGATGGCGCTGTGGTTCGTATCGGCCGTTCTCCCACACAGGCTGATATTGCTTTCCGCGATGACATTACGATGTCACGCCTGCACGCCAGCCTGATGCTTGAAGGCGACCATTACCGCATTTTTGATGAGAAATCGACGAGCGGCACCTGGGTAAACGGCCGTCAAGTTCCCGAGTACGGCTTGCAGCTCGTTGATGGCGACGAAATCACCCTCGGCGCCGTACACCTACGCTTCCGTCAACTTTAACTTTTAAGGAACACGGAGATTGGGGAGAAAATATAATTTAATATACCCTATGTGTGACACGGCCATACACTGATCACGTGATCAAACGTCACCCATCGGCCGATGGCCGCTATGGTTAAATACTAATTGGCCAGTTGTTGATAGGCGTTATGTGATCCTAGTCTTCAAATTGGCTAACTGTGAGTAACATCGGAGTGGTAACTCCAAATTCAAAACTTGCAGCAGCTAAGAAGGTGGCCAGCCAACCCAAAGCATCCAATGACCATTCGGTCAGGGTACCATAAAACGTTACGGGATATTGTGGTGGCCCAATCCAAAGATGATCAATAAACGTAGGTTTTATCACGCTAGTATCATTTGTTAATGAAAAAGAGTTACATACGAAAACATTTTGCTTAATCTTTTGTAACCACTGGAACATTTTAGATGCTATCGAATGGATAGTTGGATTCTGTCCACCGTCTAATACTACCTGCACACGGGTAATAGAGTGCGGACTACAGTCAAAAAACCAACCAACACTACTAATCGAGGTAGATAGACTATTCATGCGTAATGGCGCATCGACCACTCTATCAATACTTTGCATAGGCAGCAAAACCTGAATAGCGTCGAGGTTTAATGTCCCCACACGGGCTATAACATCACCTATACATGAGAGGAATGGATGCAATGGTAAGGGGTGATCAGGGGGAATCAATTGGGGTATCGTCGCCTGAACCCATACCGCATATGGTCGCTGGGCAGCAGGGTCAGGTCCCTGCTGCCCAGCATCATTCATACCCCAAAAGCCACCTGTCGCACCTTCCTCCGCCTTAGTGAGCCACCCCATAGCAACCGATCTTGAATGGAACAAACTATATATATCCGATTTAGCAGCAACAGAGTCTCGCCATGAGTGCGGTATTAGTTCGCCGTGTAAGCCTGCAAATAGGGTGCTATTGGGTATGTTCATCAAGTCATCCTCTAATTCCTACAATAAAGTGTCATGGTCGACGTAATTTTCTTGTCTGGAGTATCAGGCAGACCAATGAGATCTACATCAATGACACTGCGCCATGGCGTACTATCAAAAGTAGTACAGTCAGCTCGAGCAGCTGCGCGATTGGCAGAGCCGCCACCAGAATACACTGTTTTTGTACCAAGTGAGCCAGCATCTTCCCAACTGCCATTGATTTGCTGCTGTAGCTGAATCGTGACGATTGCTTTTGTAACATTACAGTCAATGTTTTCCCACCATCCATGCCCAGACGCATGATAGCCAGATCTGTGGACATTGTCCCCTCTTGTATAGAAAGTACAAAGTATTTGACCACGGTTTTCTGGATTAGATACAACCACCAAGCCCCCATCGCCTAGTGTGTCCTCCCCAACCTGGTCTTCTTTCTCCGTCTCTTGTGTGGGAACATCTCCGACTTCTTTCTCCGCCTCTTGTGCAGACACACTGTGTGGCATCAAGACCATAATGCACAGTATGCAGGCGATCATATAATAGAAGTAGTGGTGTTTGTTGATACGATCTAAAAATACTCGTTTTAATGTGTTCATGTGAAACTCCTCTGATCTTGTAACTAGGTCACATAGATCAAGAAAATAGACTCCAATATAACAGAATTTAATCAGTTCATTTGCTTAGAAAAACACCTCCTTATCCCGGAGGGGATTATGCCTGTGCAGAGCAAAAATAACGTTCACGATGCACACTAAACAGACCCAAAGAGAGAAGGGTACTAACAGGTTGTTTTTTAAAAATAAATTGTGTTAGCTTGCAATAATTTTAGTAACTAGCCCAGCATAAACATAGTGTTGGCTCCTAAAGAATATATGTGCTTAAAACGGACATCATGAACTACAGTTGACATTCTATATCCCCCCCCCCTTTTTTGTCAATAGTGTTGGGACTAAGGTACTATGGATTATTAAAAATATATGAATATATATGATGATATGAGTTGGCCTGTTCCTCCTTGGTTCCCTCGGTTACGGTCGTTGCAATGCTGTTTTTTACTGGCTCTGACACTGCCAAAAAGGTGTTTAACTTTGAGCAAACCTACCTCTGGTGCATTCTGGTTTCTGTAAAGTCGCTATAATGGTAACTTTAGAAAGTTTATAGTTGCTATTTTTTACGAGTGTCACGTTTGTTTTTTTGGCACTGCAAACGGTAACGATTGTGCAGAATATTGGGCTAGAAACGGCCGTATCTGCCCGATTTCTCCTAAAAAGCAATTGCCCGGCCAACGACAATTAGAATTACCCACTGACGACAATTAGAAATACCCATTTAGGCGTCAGCGTGGTTGCGACTAAACTCTTCGTATTTATGCGAGGAGCAAAGTAGATGACAGCCACAGACGCACAAGTGAGGATTGCTATGCGTGAACGAAAAAAGGGTAAAAGTCAGGGACAGGTGAAAAGTGACGCTAATTTGCTGTTACATCTTTTGCATCGAATCGATAAGGTAGTTGGAGTATTGGAAAGATTTGGAATCTTAGGGGGAGCGATAAGATTCAAATTTGTTGTTGGTGTTTATTTGAAGCTGGAGGGATTGAAGTTAGTTGTCAAGCTAATAACGCTATTTGCAAAATTATTAGTATAAGCTAACCGGTTTGTACTTTGGAGTAGATTATTAAAACCATAATTGTCGATAGAAGAATAACCTTATGTGCAACTTTTAATTGAACTGGACATCGGATAACTCCTTGTAAAATAGGGACACCAACCAACCTATTAGTGAGGAGGCTACCCGATGTCCAGAGACTATTTTATCATCATGGTGTACTGTTTGGTGTGTGAAAATTATCAAGCCATTATTTCCCAACATCCTATTCGACGACGCGGATTCCCACCTACTCTGATCGATGAAGATGTGATTACCATCGAAATATGCGGTGAATACTTCGGCTATCATCAGGATGAAGATATTTTTGACTATTTTCGTTCCCATTATCAGCATTTCTTTCCACAATTGCGCGAAAGAAGATGACGTCTAAACTGCCAAAATCTATTGTGAAAACATGCAGTCGTTGGTGCAAACTAGTGGAAACAGTTGGTTCCCATCTGACAGAGCGGTACCATATTGCCAAGTTACGTGCCCGTGCCTTGTGGCATTATCAGCATCGTTTGATTCGTAAGGTGCTTTCTCACACGATTTGTGAGTTTATCAACTTGCAACTGGGTCGGCCACCACTGCATTTGGATGATTTGGTGACCGTATAAAGTTGCACATTGGGTTTAATATATCTCTCCTAAATCTCTGAGTAACTCCAGTTACCCTCCGTGAAACTCCGTGTTCCAGCTTTTTACCTCAATTCTGCAGTTACGATATCGGTATATTCACGTTGTTCGGCCGTTTCACCTTCGACACCAAACAACGCTAACAGCTCCGCAATTAAACTGGCTTTGCGCACGGCATCTTGGCGCGACCAAGTACGTGCTTTGATTTCCAGAAAATGTCCGGCGACATCCGGTTTGCGCACCGTGTCCACGTTAATAGCGAAATCGGTGCCCTCGTAAAGAATGTGCCAACGATGGCGATCTTTGTGGATTTCCAACTCAGCTGCAGGCTCAAAATATTCGCGATAAAAACGCAAACTGCGATCCGCTGCTGCCAGAAAACGTGAGCGCGACAACATCACCGCATGATCAAGTTCCTCACGTTCACCGCCACCAATCAATGTCAAACGTGAACGCACTTGGGTCACTTCCCCTTTTTCATCGATAAATTCATCTTCCCTATATCGCAAACGTGCGGCATCGGGATCGTCGCCGGAGAACAAGAAATAATGATCATATTGTCGATAATGTGCATAGCGGACTTTTTCTATCTGGTCACTTTCCAAGAACGTCACGATAGCGGCTTTATCAACAATGGGAGCCTTTAACTGGATCTCAAAACTGGGCTGCCGCTCGACGCCAGCCAGTAAGACCAATTTATTGTAGGGGCTAGATTCGCGCCGGTTAACAAAGGCATCAATGTCTGCGGCGACTTTGGCAGCATCACTGATGGCTTGTTTTTCATCGACGGTTAGCAGCTCACGATCACGCAGCAAGAAACGGCCGTTGCATACCACATGTACCACATCAGCCGCATGACTCGCGTAAATCAAACGCGAATAAACCGTATCGGCATGATGATTAAAATGGGGCTGATTATGCACGCCATCCATGTCGATTATCGTTATATCGGCTTGCTTACCCACTTCAAGACTGCCCGTTTTGTCAGCCATATGCAAGGCACGCGCACCACCAATTGTGGCTAACTCAAGCGCTTGTCGCGCTGGTAAAACCGTGGGATCGCTGCTGGCCGTCTTGGCTAACAAAGCAGCCAAGCGGGTCTCTTCAAACATATCCAAATCATTGTTGCTGGCAGGCCCATCAGTACCCACGCCCACATTCAGCCCCAGCGCCAGCATATCGCCCACTTTGGCGATGCCGCTGGCCAATTTAAGATTGCTGCTGGGACAATGAGCCACACCCGCCCCGGCCTCCTTGAGCCGCACCATTTCCTGGCGTTCTAAATGCACACAATGTGCGGCCAACAATTTTGTGTTTAACAAACCATGTTTGTCGATCCAAGGCACGACCAGCATATTATGATCGTTGCGACAGTTTTGTGCTTCGAGACCCGTTTCACTGACATGTGTGTGGATAGGCACATCAAAAGCGAGCGCCATTTCTGTGCAAGCGCGTAGGAGTTCAGGTGTGGCTGTATACCAGGCATGGGGCGCGACCGCTGGTTGAATCAAGGGGTGATTGTTCCATTTTTCGATAAAACGACGGCAACGAATTAGGCCATCTTCATAAGTTGGCGCATCAGGTGCAGGAAAGACGAGGAGCGTTTGGCCAAGCAGTGCTCTCATGCCGATTTCGGCCGTTTCTTCTGCAATCGCTTCTTCAAAATAATACATATCCGCGAATGTGGTCACACCGGACCGGATCATTTCTGCGCAAGCGAGGCGTGCGCCCAACTTCACAAATTCCGGCGTCACGAATTCACGTTCCAGTGGCATCAAATAGCCCAACCATACATCCAGGCGCAAATCATCGTGCAAACCACGAAATAAAGTCATGGGGATGTGGGTATGGGCGTTGACGAGACCGGGGATAATTACTTGTCCGCTGCAATCGAGGCTGGTAACGGCCGTATAAGCTTGTGTAATATCATCCATTGTGCCAACTGCGACAATTTTATCCTCATGCACAGCAACCGCACCGTCAACAAAAACATCATAGCTGCTGTTCATAGTAACAACGGTACCGCCGACGAGAAGTAGGTCAATTTTTTCCGACATTCAATTCTCCTGTAATAGTTTGATAGATCAGACGAATCGTGTGGATTGACCTAATCTAATGAGTGATAAAATGGGTTATTTTTGAAGGCTGATTGTACACGCATTATACCGATTCCTGTTATAATCTAAAAATTGTTGGGTATGGTTGTACAAATTGAGAGAGTGAACAATGGATATGGTAAATATAATTGAAATCAAGCGGGATGGCGGCGAGCTATCTACACAGCAAATCCAAGATTTCATTGCGGGATATACGGCCGAAACAATTCCAGACTACCAGGCAGCAGCTTTGCTGATGGCGATCTATTTGCGCGGCATGAATCGGCGTGAAACAGTAGACTTGACCTTGGCGATTGCCGCATCGGGTGACCAGCTGGATTTGCATGATGTCGCCCCCTTCGTCGTTGACAAACATTCCTCCGGCGGCGTTGGCGATAAAACCACGCTGGTTGTACAGCCATTGGTAGCTGCGTGTGGCGTGCCGGTCGGCAAAATGAGCGGTCGTGGACTCGGTTCTAGTGGCGGCACCTTAGACAAAATGGAATCGTTTCGCGGTTGGTCTGCGAGCATGGATTTAGCCCGATTCAAACAACAATTGGCTGAAATTGGGCTTGTGCTGGCCGGGCAAACGGCCGTTTTAGCCCCCGCCGACGGTAAACTTTATGCGTTACGTGATGTGACCGGCACCGTTGCCTCAACCCCCTTGATCGCTGGCTCGATTATGTCCAAAAAGCTGGCGGCCGGTGCTGATGCGATTGTCTTGGATGTGAAAATGGGCAGCGGTGCCTTTATGCCGACTTTGGCAGCAGCCAAAGAACTCAGCCGCATTATGGTCGATATTGGCAAAGATGCTGGCCGACAAACCGTTGCCCTGGTAACTGATATGAACCAGCCGCTAGGTCATGCGATCGGCAATGCGCTTGAAGTCAAAGAGGCGTTGGCGACTTTGCGCGGGGAAGGTCCGGTCGAGTTCTGGACACATTGCCAAGAGGTGGCTGCATACATGCTGCTGCTGGCGGGTAATGTCGATTCCTTAGAAGCAGGACGTGAAAAGGCAACGGCCGTTATCAAAAACGGCCGTGCTCTCGCAAAATTCCGTCAATTGGTGGCCGCCCAAGGCGGCGATGCGTCTCAGGTTGACGACCTCTCTTTATTGCCGCAAGCAGCATTGGTTGAAGAATTGATTGCACCACGCAGTGGATTTGTGGCGGCATTAGATACGGGTCGCATTGGCTGGGCAAGTGTACATCTGGGCGCGGGTCGTTTGGTAAAAAGCGACTTAATCGATCATGCGGTTGGTTTTATCCTGCCGCTCAAGGTTGGTGATGAAGTAACGGCTGGCGCTGTGCTCGGCCATATTCATGCCAATGATGCAGAAAAGTTGGCAGAGGCACGCGCTGAGTTGTTG
>CAYGMR010000057.1:0-15869 GCA_964350725.1 uncultured Ardenticatenaceae bacterium
CGACAAGGTCCCACTAGTTACAACTCCAATTTCAGCACTGTCAACGGAAAAGACCTTATAACCAGGGCGAGCGATGCCTTTCCCAGTGACCTCAAGCCCCACCAGTTTACGAGTGAGGCCTTTTTCCTTAGCTTCCAACATTTCGGCCTTGCCAAGGAAGTCTCCTTTGTCGGGTTTGACAACCCATCCCAACCCCGCCTCATAGGGGAAAGTAGCATCACCGATATCTTGCCCGTAAAGGGGGTACTTCATTTCGGTTCGAAGGGTGTCGCGAGCCCCCAACCCAATGGGCTTAGCCTCCGGACACTGTTCAAAGAAAAGCTGCCATAATTCACTGGCCTTATTCCAAGGAACGAAAATCTCAGCCCCATCTTCTCCAGTATAGCCGGTACGAGCCACATAGCAGAGCTCTCCACCCCAATCCCACTCGCGGAATTCAAAACCTGGGCACTCGGACATATTAAGGCCTGTCACTTTTTCAATGGCGGCAATGGCCTTGGGACCTTGGATGGCAATTTGCCCCCACTGATCAGATTCATCTTCGATGATAGCACCACGATTGTTCTCAGTGAGATATTTAAAGTCTTTATCCTTGTTAGCCGCATTCACGCAAAGTAGATAATCTTCTCCAGGTTGCAAACAATAAACAATAAGGTCATCAACAATGCCCCCTTGCTCGTTAGGAAAAAGAGAGTATTGAGCTTGGCCCTTTTCAAGCTTTGAAACGTCATTGGTTGTGAGCCACTGCAAAGTCTTTAAAGACTCTCGCCCTCGCACACGGATTTCCCCCATATGGGAAACATCAAAAAGTCCTAGTTCAGAGCGAACATGGTCATGCTCTTCTCTGAGGTTGGAGTATTGCACCGGCATATTCCAACCAGCGAACTCAACCATCTTTCCACCTTGGGCCACATGGTTGTCATAAATGGGAGTTTTTTTAACTTCTTCACTCATCTTACTTTCCTTGATCTTGGAGTTGAGCCAACTGCAACGTGTTTTCTAAAAGCATGGCAATGGTCATAGGGCCCACTCCTCCTGGTACAGGACTGACCGCTTTCACAACATCTTCTAACTCATAGGAGCGCACATCACCACAAAGTTTACCTTTGTCATTGCGATGAATTCCCACATCCACAACAACACTGCCATCGCGCATATTGCTGATCATGTCACGCGAAACCAATTTAGGCGCACGCGCCCCTTTGATCAACACAGCGCCCACAACAAGGTCGGCATTCTGAACAGCTTCAGCGATGTTATAGGAATTGGAGGCGATGGTGGTGAGACGGCCGTGTAGGACATGTTCCAAAAAACGCAGTCGATCCAGATTTGTGTCCATGATGGTGACATTGGCATCCATGCCCAGCGCAATATAGGCTGCACTGGTGCCGACGATGCCGCCGCCAATCACAACAACATTGGCACCAGGCACACCGGCTACACCGCCTAACAACATGCCGCGTCCAAAATGGGGCGTCTCTAAATAATGGGCACCGACCTGAATCGCCATACGACCAGCAACTTCGCTCATGGGTGTCAGCAAAGGCAAACTACCATCCCGCGCTTCAACCGTTTCATAGGCCACACCTGTCACACCAGATTCGACCATGCGTTTGGTTAACGCTTCTTCGGCAGCCAGATGCAAATAGGTAAACAACAACAAATCGGAGCGCAAGAAATCATACTCGGGGGCAACGGGCTCTTTGACCTTCACCACCATTTCTGCGCCCCAAGCATCGGCGGCGGTTGGCACGATCTTGGCACCAACATCAATGTACTGCTCGTCGGTAAAACGGCTGCCCTCGCCAGCACTTTGTTGGACAAGCACATCATGCCCATTGTCGATGAGCTGCTTTACCCCAGCCGGGGTCATTGCAACACGATATTCGTTATCCTTTATCTCTTTAGGAACACCAACTAACATCTATTTTTCTCCTTATAGGGAAACCACAAAAAGAACTTTGATAAAAATACATTGTTGCTTTGTGGTTTCCTGAGGGAAAACGAGATTACCATTATTTTTTATTTCAAGGGACTTTCCCGTTTTCACCTAAAGTGGGATTTGTGGGTGCTTTAATTTTACATGAAAACGGCCGTTCTGTCGTTTTTTGATTAGATCTGCTATTGACCCTGAACGCGTCGCCGCAGCAGTCATGGTGTCCCAGAAAAAAGACAACTTGCCACAAATTCCACTTTAAGAGAGCATGTATGTCATATTTGGTGTGTACCTTTTGGTGAAGTGTGCGCTTGCTCTACCCAGTTGATGAAATATTAAAACTGTAACTCAGCAAGTTGTTGGGGTCATGCTTAGATTTCAACTTCACCAACCGATCATACCCGCCAGTCGTTAGGCCGTCACGAATACGTTGCTGTGATTCAACCCCTTCAAGAAAGTTCATGTAAACACCACCAGTAAGCGACGGCCGTAACGCTTCTTTCAACTCCCCAGCATACGTCACCAACTGCTGATAAACCTCTATTGTGGGGGCAATGCCTACCAGTGACAATAACAACTCAGCATCGCGGTTGCCATAGACGGCCGTTTCCTCTTCCATCCGTCCAATCGCACCACCGGCATGGCGCACCTCAGCAAATATCAACGGACTGGGGCCATTGAAACCGATGGCATACTGCACAATCGTCTCAATCGCCGAATCGCTCAGGTCATTTAACCATGCGCCGCTGTTAAAGCCGGGTAATGGGTCAACGGGATCATTGCTGATGGTGGCAGCCTCGCTAAAGGGCATCGATTTGAAATCATCAATCAATGGCTTTTGCCAATTGCGCCACTGCTGCACCAAGGCGGCACCTTCGGCAACGGCACCACAGTAGCAGCCACGCACGACGGCAAAGGTCTGTCCGCGCATGATTTCCGGCAGTTCAGGGAGGGGTGGTAAATTGATCACCAATACCGACGAAGTCAACTCATCAGGCACATCGTCAATCCAATCACGGTAATAACGAAACACCTCTTGCGCCATATGGGCCGGATAATAGAGATTGCCAGCGTAGACCTGCGTTATTGGAAAGAGGCGAATCACCATACTGGTGACAATACCTAAGCTGCCGCCACCGCCCCGCAAACCCCAAAATAGATCGCTGTTTTCGGCATTTGATACCTGGCGTCGCTGCCCATCGGCCGTTACCAACTCAAACTGAATGACGTTATCGAGCGAGAGACCATATTTACGTCCCAACCAACCCAAGCCGCCGCCCAAGGTGTAACCAACAGCGCCAACAGTGGGGGAAGATCCGAGTAAAGGGGCCAGGCCATGTTTTTGGGCGGCTGCCAGGACGGTTCCCCATTTAACCCCGGCTTCAATATAAGCGCTTTGCCCAATCGGATTGATGACCACATCTTTCATTTCCTGCGTGAGAATGAGTAAGCAGTTATCGGCAGGGCGCACGTTGCCATGTCCAGTCGCCTGGACAGCCACACTTAGATTGTGCTGGCGAGCGAAAGTAACGGCCGTTGCCACATCCTGTGCCGATTCAGCCGCTACAATCACAGCGGGATATTGGTCGACACGACGGTTCCAAGCCAGTCGGGCTGTTTCATAAGCGGGATCAGTGGGGGTGATGACTTGTCCTTGCACCTGCATTTGCAATTGTGTAAAAGGGGTTTCTAATTTTGTCACTAACATGCGATTTTTCTCCTTAAAATTGAATTAAGCTATGCTGAAATTGAGCTATAGTGGCAGTATAGGGTAACGGCCGTTTGTCAACCGTTTGAACAGCGTTTGAGGGATCAGAAAGTGTCGGATTTGCTTCTGCAAATATCAATAACCAGGAAGCCTCCCCCACTTTACTTTCTTACGATGGTCAGCTTCTAGTAAAGCGCAAGCGCGCACAAATTTACGCAACCTGCGCTATATGCTGTCAAATACCGATTTTTTTTAGCAGCAGGAGGCTTGTATTGAAACGCGGGAAAGGAACGGCCGTAAAACAGCCTACTCAAAGAAAAACCCGCTTGAGATTATTCACGCGAATAGCCAAGCGGGCATAAAAGGATAGGTGCTTAAGTTTATTGCCGCAGAAAGCTGAAAGAGTCCATGACAGTGTCATATAAGGTTTGCATTTCAGCATAGACGTCGCCAGCAGTCGGATCGTCAGGGATAAAGGATAGGGTGTAAAGACGGCCGTCTTTCACCATCAACACCTGCCTGCTCAAATCCTGCCCGGGAACCTGGTCGAACTGATTGGACCAAACGCCATCGGGCACGTCACCAAACGACCACATCGCCGGCGTACCCTGAATCTCACTGATTTCCGCTTCTTTGGCAGCCGTGATCTCCTCCAGGGTGCGGCCCTGGGCGTCATCAACAGTAATGAATAAACGAGCGTGGCTGCTGTTCATGATTGAATCGACGTAAACGGCCGTTTCGCCGCCGCCAGCATTAGAAGTCAGGCTGTCATCCACTGCATAGCCATCAGGCAGCAGCAGGCAGTAGCCATCTGCTGCATTGGTGAACAAGGTTGTTCCGGTGACTGGTTCGGGGCATTCCGGGCCAGCCAGAAAAGGCGCTTCCGGTTCGATGCCGATCAATTGTAACGACTCCGTAATCATCTGGCTGAGAACTTCTGCCGCTTCGCCCACCGCGCCATAGTCCGCGCCAATGCGGGCGATCATGATGTTGATCACACGGTCATCCTCTATCGCCAGAATGCGGCGGTTGGTATCCTGGCCGGGCAAATCGTCAAGGACAGTGGCGGTTAAGCCACCCAGGTCAACGGTAGGCAGGGTCACAACGGCCAAGTTGACCTCGGGCAGATATTCGGCAATGATGTTGTCGCGCTCGTTGAGTGGCTCAAAGCTGATGGAAGCAAACGGCGCTTCTGTGTTCAGCCAAGAACGTTCATAAATCGTCAGACTGCCGTCATCATTTTGTAAGACATCGTAGTTATCTGGATAGAGGAAGCAAACGCCTTGCGCGGCGTAAATCAATTGATGTGTACCCGCAGACGGGGTTGCACATTGCTCGACAGATACTTTTTCAATTATGGGTGGTCCAACTGCTTCAACCACTGGTTCACTCGTCGCTGCGGGCAGTTCGGCCGTTTCCGCCAACGCCTCAAAATCACTAATCTCTAAGTACAATTCCTCATCCGCCATTTGTTCACTGATATCAATGGCGATGGACTGTGGCACGCCAGTGGCTTCATCGTAAGTCACATCCAGGCGTGCCGGTTCTTGGGCTGCGGCCTCATCAATAACAGCGAAAATCTCGTCGATCGTGTCATACTGCTCAAACAATGCCGGATCAGCCGCTGTGCCGTCATCAACGTAGGTGATTGAGGCAACCTGACCATTTTGCACAGTGATGGTGACTGGACGGGTAGCATCAACCATACAGAAACAGCTAACTTGCAAGGTATACTGATAATCATCGATCCCTTGGGCTGCCCATACCTCTGCCGGTGTGTGGGCCTGAGCACCATTTAGCGCTGTTCCAGGTGCGGCAGCTGTCCCAATGTACCAGACAACAGCAGCAACCAATAAAAAGATAACCAATAAAGCGGCGACGAACCAACCACGCCGGTTCTTATTTCCCATTTTTACACTTTGTGTAGACATTTTAAAATTCACTCCTAAATTTAAAGTTTTGCATCTCTCAAACGCCAGAGAATCTGGTTTTGTTCCCAATGGATAATGTCTAAAAATTAGACTTTTCATTTATCAGTTAAATAATCTGCAGCGACCGCTAATACCCAAAAGGTGACCATGTCTCCCTGGTCAGTTTCGCCAGAGAATTTCCAAACGGGTTCAAACAACATACTGCTATCTGATCCAGGGACATCAACCGTTTGATAGAGAGGAAAGTAGATCAACTCTGTCGTATTGACTGTAATTTTGGTGATAGGGGATCGTTCCGCAACGGCCGTTTCCAGCGGAACGTCCGGCCATGCGATTTTTTCGGTGATGTTCGTCCAATCGAGTACAGGATAATCAGCGCCAATGTCACGCCGGGCAGCAACACTAACGTATCCTTCCAGGCCATCAGGAATGTCCTGGGGCGGCGCGGCCATGATAAAGGTCTCACCGTCAACCGTGTGCAGCAAGACCTGTCCATCGGCATAGGAAATCGTGCCCTCCAATGAGTCATAACGAATGCCGTTGACCTGTTCCCAACCGGAAACAGCCAGCGTTTTTACGCCATCTTCTATGGCAATTGTGCCCCAAACGTGCAGCACATCAGATAGATGGGTTGCCATCTTAGTCAATTCCTCGCCATCGCCCGTGAGGGTCAGATCACCAAAGAGAAGGCGCAGGCCGCTGCCGTCGGTGGCTTCGTATACGGCTGGTGTCATATAAATGTGTACTTCCTGGCCTACCTGGGCATAAGGCGACCAGGAGCGCGGATTGACGAAGTTTTCAAAGTCATCCTTATCTATTACGGGTGGTTGTGACAGCTCATAGCGAATTGTTGACCGACCTTCGGGCGTTTGCAGTTGCTGCCAGGCCATTGCCGCTGATTGCAGTGGGTAGTTGCCCAGCACGGTTATCTCGCGCAAGGGTCGATAATCGAAATAAGCGATTTCACCCGTCTCGTTGACCATAAAATTGAATTCGTTTTGCTCAATCGCCAGGCCATCAATGAGGCGGTAGATTACCAGGTCACCTGCGGGAAGTTCACGTATTTCATAAGGAAAGTCGAGCAGCCCCCATGCCTCCAACTGGGTTTTGATTAACGGTGCTTTCTCGCTAAAAGGGAGAGGGTGCATGTAATCTATAAGCACGCCGCGCCCTTCAAAGTTCAGCCCGTTATCGCTGATGTTGAGGATGCGCTGACCATCGAAGGCTGTGAAGATTGTGGCTGACTCGCTACCCGGAGGCGGCGCGAATTCAGGCGCAATTTTCTGCACGTAGAGCGGGCTGGTGAATCCTAATTGATCGGCGAGAAGCCGTGCCTGGGTTTCATCGGGCACACCAAAGCCATGTTGTTGTACAACGGCCGTTGCCGGTTCGTCCGGTAATGATGTGGCCAGAGTAAACGTGGCGGCGGCAAAAGGGTCATCCTCTGCGGGGGGCAAAGGCGAGTTGCTATAATCGATATTGCTCTCCAATAAGGGCGGCAGCAGGGGCAGCGCCTCGTTTGTAAGTGTGGGTTCCACAGTCGGCTGCGGTTCCTCGTTTGGCGACTCTTCGGCCAGGCGCGTGGCAGCAGTTGGCACATCGTTTGTCGGTTCGGGTTCGCTGATAACAGGTTCTCCGACTGAATGTGTAGCCCCGAGTGGCTCACCGTTTTCACCTTCAGTGCTGGGGGAAACGGCCGTGCTGCCTACCAAACTATTCTCCGTTGACGAGGTCACAGGCACACACCCAACGCTGATAAGCAGGATGAGCAAAGTGCAAAAAACAAAGTAATGCTGAATTTGTTTCATAATTTTAGATTCTCCTTAAAAACGTAACACAAACTTCAGTTTGCATGCGCAAGATGAAGTTTGTGCCTTGGTCATCTTCTTAATGAATGAATCAGAAGTTTAATGGTGACAGAATACAGCTTGCGGCGTTTGCCAGCCGTTTGAAGATGCGTTTGTTAAATTACTCTTTTGTGTCAGGAGCAAATTCTGGTTACTTGGCCGTAACAAGGAAAAAACGTTACTTGATAAAGGTGACGGAAGCGGCCAGCGTATCCATCACGGCCTCTAACGCCGGATCGGCTTCCGGAACGGTGACATGGATGCCAAAACTGCCCGTGCCGGCAATACCGGTGGTGTAATAGTCATAAGAGACATAGCCCTGACCGCTGCGCACCCATTTTTCGCCTGGCTGGCCACCAATCTCAAAGGGCGTCTCGCTCTCCAGGTCAGGTGGCTGGAGGGCATCAAAGGCGACGGCAAAGAAGGCAAGTGTTTGGTCGGATTCAACGCCGGGGATGCCCAGGTTCCATTCTTCGAGGACACTGCCGCCGCCAGGAGAAACGGCCGTTGGTTTCCATTCAATCGGCACGCGGAAGCTGACGTACTCGCCATTCATATTTTTCCAGCTATCGTTGCTAAAAAAGCCAATGGGTTCATTAACGGCCGTATCAGCCAACACCCAGCAAAATTCACCAATATTGCGCGGACAAGCAATGTTGTACCAGTCGCCGCTGTCATCCATCGCAAAGACTTCGGCCACTTCGCCTACGCGCAAGCTGCCTAAATGAGCGGCTGTTTCATGGGGGCTGGCAAAAACAACGTTCTCAACGAGTGCCTGAATTTGCACCACCTGACCATCCATCAGGCCGCCAGATAGGCCCGGCTCGGGGTTGTCTACAACAATGATCTGTATGCTGTCACTAGGCAGCCAGCAGTTGCCGGTACTGCCGTCGGCGCACAGGATGCGGCTGTATCGGGCGTCTTCACTACGGCCGTTAACCACAACCGCCTCGCCAGCAGACAGGCTGCCAATAAGGGTTTCATTGTTAGTCGCGTTGAAAATGCCGGTATCGCTCAATAATTGCGCGTTTTGGGGCGTAACGGCCGTTACCGGATAATCGGTTTCGGTAGGTGTGATAATGATAGATTGCACCAGCGCATCCAGTTGCGAGAGTAGTGGGTTAAAGTCCGTGTCGGGCAGGTTGTTGAGTTGGGTGGTAACGGCCGTCATCTCCGCCGCATAGCGTTCCCGAAAATCAACGTACATCGGATCAGTCATATCGGGCATGGTGTCAAGAAGGCCAGCGGCGGTTAGGGGAAAAACGGCCGTTACCCCGTGCAGTCCATCATCTGTCATACCATAAAAAATGTAGAGCAAACCTTCGTTGGTCACCGGCAAGGTATCCTGGCTGTAAGCGGTGACAAAACGAAGACCTGTGCCACCCCTAAAATCGAGCCACTGCACTTGCGCCTGAATTTGCTGCGCGGCGTTGACAAGCGGCAAAATCGGCACTTCATCTGTGAAGGATAACGGCCGTTCTGTCAAAAGCTGCTGAAAAGTAGCAATCCTTTCCCGTGCTTGGGTATCCGATGGTGCAAAACTGCCAAAATCATTCAGATTGAACACGATGATTTGCGGCTCGCGCAGTAAAGACCAATGGACACTCCAATCCCGCTCAATTCCTTCGGGGACAAACCCAATCCAAGTATGATTAGGCGTTGGCTGGCCAAACACACCCTGAGCGGTCGTGGCTACGACATCCTGAATGTTGACACCGCCCAACAGTGTCGGATCATAGGTCAGGCTGATGCCGTTATGGATTACCTGATTAAACGCTTGGGTGGGCGTAGCGGGGATCTTCGTGGGTGGCGGTGTGAGCACGACTACTGTGCTATCCGCCGGGGTGCAGGCTGATAGCAACCAACAGCATAAAAATAAAATGATAAATCGTCCGGTTTTCAGTTTCATCATTAGCATCCTTCGACTAAGGTTGTTTATTTTCTTCAGGATTGTTGTAGCGACGCAACATATCGAGCATCAGCGGGATGAGTGCCGTCCAGCCACGAAAGTGACGCACTTCGTCACTGGGTATATGTCGTAATTTGCCGCGCCATTCGTTACGGCCGTTTTCATCCTTTTCCAGCCAAACGCGAACCGTAAAGAGATGGGAGTCAGGTGGTTGTTCATTTGCCATTGTGTGCGAAATCCTTAAACGTATCTCGCCGATTTTGGGGGACAGGTTTCCAGGCACAAGTCGCAAAATGTGTCGGCATAAAATAGGCCAATGGATGCCCTGCACGGCGATCTTCATAAAAGCCGACCATGTGCAGACCAACCGCCATTTGACCGGCTAACTGCATCTCTAGCGTATGGCTAAATTGGAGCGGATCACCTGCGTCAATTAGCTGTTGCTGCTCTTCAACAGGAATGCTTGTAAGCTCTGAATAAGGTAAGTTATGCTGAACTA
Source organism: uncultured Ardenticatenaceae bacterium (assembly GCA_964350725.1). GTDB lineage: Bacteria > Chloroflexota > Anaerolineae > Promineifilales > Promineifilaceae > JAACFF01. The sequence continues at coordinate 9,831 of CAYGMR010000057.1, forward strand.
CATACGTCTTCTCAGCCAATCGATCCTGGTCAAATATGTACATCATGGGGTTCATAAAACCGGTTAGGAGCCGACCCCCAGGGCGCAAAACACGCGCTGCCTCTTGCCACACTGGCTGAACGTCAGGAATATAGAGATTGGCTACTGGATGAACGATCAGGTCAAAACTTTCGTTAGGAAACATGGATAAATCGGCCATGTCTGCCTGTACCGTTTTTATCTCCAGTTGCTCTCGTTTGGCCATGTCCCGGTCACGGGTTAACTGCTGCTCAGAAAAATCGAGGACTGTCACATGTGCACCTGCTGCGGCTAAAATTGGCCCTTGCTGTCCGCCCCCGCTGGCGAGGCATAAAACGTCTCGTTTGTAAATAGGAATTAGCCACTGCTCTGGCACTGGGATGGTGGGTGTCAAGTAGATGTGCCATATTCCTGCACGAGCAGAATTGATTTCCGCGGTGGTCACGGGGTGTGTCCAGGGACAATTTTGCTCGCTAAATGAATCCCATACAGTTCTGTTATAAGTGCAAACATCCATATTCATCTCCTTTGTTTTTTGATCAGGGTAATAGAACGGCCGTTTGGCAGGCGTTTGGATATCCGTTTATGTGAGGATTTGGAAAAAAAAGGAGGTTACTGCTTTACCAAATCAGCCAGAACAGCTGCAAAGGGGTGGTTGACTGCCTGCTGCTGCGCCCACGTGAGTTGGTCGGCGGAGAGATCGCCTTCTAAATGAGTGCGCAAGGTGTCGGCGCGTTGTTTGGTTTCCCAGTCCAGGGTGGGATGCTGCAAGACAGCGTATATCCAACTGAGCGCCAGCAGACTATCACCCACGTTAGCCTGCACAATGGCCATTCCCACCACCGCCGCCAAAATATAACGAATGGAATGCGTACGCTGCTTGACCTGTAAAAATGCCAGAAAGTGCGTGCGCGCAGCTCCCCAATTTTCAGCCGCTATCTCCAGAAAGCCCATCGTCACCCAGGCTCGTTCCAACCCGACTAGGTCGTTAAAGTCAGCATATAAAGCCAGGCTTTGTTCCATAAACTGCCGCGCCGCTGTCAAATCCCCTTGCGCCTGTTTCACCATGCCCAAATAAAGTGTGGCATAGACGAGACTGTTCGCATCTCTTGTATCCCGCGCTAAGGCGACACAATCCGCCAACTGCTTCTCGGCATCGCTGAGATTGCCCAATAGCAAATTGACGCGACCAGAAACGAGCAGGGCATTGGCAAAAAGGCGTGATTCACCTAACTTTTGAGCCGCCGCCTGCACGGCCGTTAACTGTTGATGGGCTTCGGTTAATTGGCCTTGATCATGACGAATCAAACCCAGATAAACCTGGGCTGCGACGATTTCCCACTCATCTTGCTGCCGGGTAGCATAGGTCAGGCAGCTTTGCAGACAGTCAGCGGCGCTGTCAAAACGCCCAAGCGACCAATCCAATATGCCGCTATAAAATAGAGCCTCATTCAACAGCGCCTCATCTGCCAGGGTTTGTATTTCTGCCAGCGTGTTACGCAGCATTGTTTCTGCAAATGTTACTTTGCCCTGACGAAACGCTAAATATGCCTGGTAAATGTGCGCGGCACAAACGACCTGGCGGGTTTCCCGGTCAGCCGCTTCAGTTTGAGGGGGCAATGAGTCCGCAGCCAAGCGGAAAGCCGCTTCCCCTTCAGACAAGAGCCCACGAATTTCATAAAAGTAAAACAACGGGAAGGCGGCGCAGCGCAGCAAATCGATTTGCTGCTGGGCTGCTGCCCACTGCCAGGCGGCGCGGATATTGGCTAAATCGCTGGCAACGGCCGTTAATGCCGCCTTCTGCCCCGCACTGCGCAGTTCATTATCTTGTTTTGCCAGCCAGTGTAAATAATAGCGGCTGTACTGCTGCGCCATTTGCCTATCGGCGGCAGGATCACTTTTTTGCTGTTCGGCGGCATATTGACGGATGATGTTGTGCAGGTTGTAACGCCCAACGGCCGTTCTCTGCACTAACGAGCGATTCACCAACGCCGATAAGGGAGGTAGGTCTGCACAGGCCACCTGCGCCGCCGCTTCCCGCGTAAACCCGCCCTGAAAAATCGACAGGCGCAGCAAAATTTCCTGTTCGTCAGGTGTGAGCAGGTTCCATGAATAGTCAAAGACGGCCCGTAAACTGCGATGGCGCGGCGGTAGTTGACGCAGCGTGACGGTTAGAAAATCGAGACTTTTTTCAATTTCCTGGGCGATCTCGTCACAGGACAGCAGGCGCAGCCACGAGGCAGCCAGTTCAATGCCCAACGGTATACCACCCACCAGTTGGCAAATGTGGACAATGGCCGGGTAATCGGCGTCCGTCAACGTCAGATTGCTGACGGCGCGACGAGCGCTTTGCACAAACAACTGCACGGCGCTGTTGGCGGTCAGGGAAGCATCTGCCTCTTGGTCGGGCAGGGGCAGTTCGCCTAAATCGAAGCGCCATTCCTCTTGTAAATCCAGGGCTAAACGCGAAGTGATGAGCAGTTTAACGGCCGTTGTCTGTGCCAGAATGCGGGCGACAAAATCGGCAGCGGTCAGCAAATGCTCAAAATTGTCCAAAATCAGGAGCATTTCTTTCGCTGCCAACACATGCAGCAGTTCTGCTTCAACATTGGCTGTACCGCGGAGACGGTGATGCAGCGCTTCGGCGATGGCGGCTGCCAATTGATTCGACTCTTGTAAGTCGTTGAGCGATACCCAGGCGACGCCATCGGCGAAAACGGGTTGATGTCCCACGCCTGTTTGCAAAGCCAGCCGTGTCTTGCCAATGCCACCTGGCCCCACAATCGTCAGTAAACGGCAGGTGGGGTCGGCCAACAGTTCAGCGATATGTGCCAGTTCTGTTTCACGGCCAATAAAAGGGGTGGCAGGAATGGGCAGAGCTAACGGCCGTGCCGCCGGTGACGCAGGATGAATTTGAGGTTCGGGCGCCACCGTTTCTAACGCTTCTACCCGTAAATAGTGCTCAAAGGCGTTTTGCGTTGAGGAACTGGGTTCTACATCCAGATCACGGCGCAGGGCAGTGGTGCATTGCTCATAGACGCGACGCACACCAGCGCGGTCGCCGCTGAGGGCATGCAAGCGCATCAACTGCACATAGGCTGGTTCGTCGAGCAGGTCGAGTTGGATGAGGCGCTGGCTGATGCGGGCAGCAGTCCGATAATCACCCGCCTGTTCGTGCAAACCGACGAGTTGATGTAGGGCGTCGAGGTAGGCTTGGCGCAGTTCTTCGCGCAGGGGAATGATCCAATCGTCGTAGTTGCCGGGCAGCAGATCGCCTTTGTAATAGGAAACGGCCGTTTCCAAACAGCTAACTTTGTGTGAACTGGAAACGGCCGTTTGGGCGGCTGTCAAAGCTACTTCAAACTCAGCTACGTCCAATGAGAAATCAGTATCAGACCGCCATTTCAGCGCCATCGAATCTGCTGCCAGGTAATTATCTGCATCAGGCAGTGTTTGACGCAGCGTGTAAAAAAGGTTGCGTAAATTAGCACGCGCCTGACCATCACTGGAGTCTGGCCAGAAGGTAAAGGCGAGGTGTTGGCGGGAAACGGCCGTATGCCGATGCAGCAGCAGATACGCCAACAAGGCAATAGGGCGTTCACCCTTAAAACCAGGAGCTGGCCTACCGCGATAAATCAGACTAAATTCACCAAAGAGGGTGACTTGTAATTGTGAATCAGTTACAGCCATTCTACCTCATAAAACAGACCACTCATTTAAGCAATTCAGTCATACTTTGGCATTCTATTTAAAAGTTTAGCAATCGAATTTTGTTTGACAAGCGTTTGGTTGCTTTTTTGACCTTTTGATCTTTCGTCAGTACGTATTGTGACTGGCATGCATCTCATAACGCTATGGAAACGGCCGTTTTGTCGTTTTTTTTCCATCATTTTGAAAAAATAGAAGTTAGAAAGTTGTTGCGCAAGCCAACAATCTGATTAACTATTATCCACACAAAGGAAACCTCATCATAAGCGGTAGCAGATCACCATGATTGTAAATTGTGGTTCAAATTGTTTGGCGTATAACGATTAAATTGAGGTACAAATGTGGAGTGGATTGTTAATCTGCACCAAAGCAGATTAACAATCACACTACCTTTGCAGTTTTCTTTTATTGCCACAAATTACACGGATTTCACGAATTTAGGCCGTTTTAATTCGTGAAATTGGTGAAATTCGTGGCAAAATTGACTCCAAGGCAGGTTTTTACAAAAAGTGCAAACAAAGTGAATCCATATTACGAGGTTTATTCGCTAATTAAAGGTGCAACTTGGATTGTTTATGTATTTCCAGGCAGTTCCGGTTCAGCAGTATATTCTGAGGGTAATTCTCCGGTTAATGCTCGCAAGAAGATAACCATATCATCTACTTGTTCACTTGTGAGTTCTTTGCCAAGCTGATGACGTACCATCAATTGAACCATTGATTCCATAGTGGGAATGCTGCCGTCATGCAGATACGGGCCGGTTAAAGCAATGTTACGTAAGCTAGGAACTTTGAACGAATGCATATCGGATTCATTACCGGTGACCGCAAATCGTCCAGGATCATTGGTTGTGTAAGGTTCTTGGGCCCCCAATTTTGCAAACATTTGACCACCCAAAGCAGGCCCATTATGGCAAGCAGTACACCCCGTCTCGATGAACAAAAGCAACCCTTTCTGTTCACGCTCTGTGAGTGCAGTTTCATCACCTGCCAGGAACTCGTCAAAACGTCCCGGCGTCACCAAACGACGTTCAAAAGCACCAATAGCTTGCCCAACATGATCATAGGTGATGGGATCGGAATCGTCAGGGAAGGCAGCTTCAAAGTAAGGCAGATACTCCGGGATAGACTTAAGTACTTCGACGACTTTTTCACCACTGGGCATCCCCATTTCACCACCAGCTAAAATGGGACCCTTGGCCTGTTCTTCAACGTCGGCGGCCCGTCCATCCCAAAATTGGGTTGCGTGTAGGGCAGCATTATAAACAGTGGGCGCATTTCGCCCTACAGGATTCCCAGAATGACCAAACGAAAAGCGCAAACCGTCCATTCCGTAATTGTTCAGTCCATGACAAGTATTGCAAGACATGTTGCCATTGATAGACAGGCGTGGCTCATAATACAGAATACGACCAAGGTCGATTAACGGGTCACTCATCTCATATTCAGTCGGGGGTACCTCTTCCGGCAGGGTGCCAAAGATCTTAAGCATATTGGCTGTGATTTCGGGGGTAGCCTCGCTGGCTACCTCAGCTTCTTGAGCGGAATCACAAGCGACCAATACCAACGCGGATGCGATGCTTATGATCAAAAGGGAATGAAGTAAATAACGCTTCACAACAACTTCTCCTTGTCTTAAACCAAGACGCTTTGAAGTGGTAGAGGAAGAGAAATCCTCCTCATTGATATGCCACTTCTTTAAAATAAAACGGTGCAGTCTTTTGGATTATATTTAGGGAGATTGAGGCTAAGTAGTGAAAAACATCATAAAACTAGCGGAGCATTGTCACTTTCGCGGCCGTTTTAGCGTCTGCCAAAGCCTCTTCAAACTCAACTACATCCTCGGAAACTGGCAATTCGATAGCCTTAAGCATGATCGACATGTGACCTGTCTATTCTAAACAAATTACGTATCTATACAGGTTAGTCGAGTAGATTTGTTAAATTTTATGTCAAGTTTGCATCGCAACCAGACCAAATTTGACAAATCTCGTTTGTACCCTGAATAGTTACCAAATTACTAGAAAATCTATTTGGGATAATGGAAATGAGTTTTGTTAAACAGTTGGCACAAATCGTTTGGGATATCTTTGCTTTTTTACTCAACACAATCGGTAGACTTGTTCAATGGTGGGCAAACAAAGTTCAAAACAGTAGGAGCACAAAAGGCACAATTTCATGGTTAGTAGTAGGTTTTATTACTGCATTTTGTTTCCTTTGTTCAGCTTTATTAATTTTCGTACCAACTGACGCTGATAGTGATGATCGAGATATTATAGTAAGCACATCAATCGCAACTGCTGAAGCCACAAAT
>CAYGMR010000057.1:15879-16586 GCA_964350725.1 uncultured Ardenticatenaceae bacterium
ATCCAACGCCTCAAAAAATATACCTTTAGAAACCTCAACAATCATTACGTTAACTATTGAATCAGCACCTATTGATCCAGCTACGCCCATTCCAACCAACACTCGAATACCTAATACCTTTACACCCAAACCAACAGATCTGCCAACCTCAACACCCGAATCAACAAATACGCTAACTTCTACACCAACCCCATCTAACACCCCCACGCCACCCTATCCAATTGGAGATTTTGCAGAAGTCGTTAAGGTAGTTGACGGTGACACAATTGATGTAAATATTGATGGAGTTGTTTATCCTGTGCGCTATATTGGTATGGATACTCCCGAGAGAGGCGCGACCTATTTTACTGAGTCATCTCAAGCCAATGCTGATTTGGTTGAAGGCCAGACAGTCGTTCTCGTTAAGGATGTATCTGAAACCGATAGATACGATCGTTTGTTACGTTATGTATATCTCTTGGATGGTACATTCGTAAATGCTGAGCTGGTAAGACTTGGATTTGCACAACCGGCTGTATACCCGCCTGATGTCACACACCAAGCTGAATTTGAAGAGCTATACCAAGGAGCTCGTACCAACTTAGTTGGCCTATGGGGACTGCCAACAAACACGCCTATTCCCCTACCCACTTGGACATCAGTGCCTCTTTCGACACCAATACCACAATCCACTTCACTAGTTGTTCCTACTGCGGCTCCTCAACCAA
>CAYGMR010000058.1:0-16553 GCA_964350725.1 uncultured Ardenticatenaceae bacterium
CAAGGCGCAGGCCAAGGGCAAGGTTCTGGCTCTGGACAAGGCAATGGCGGAGGCTCTGATCATTAGTGAATTTTTATGTCTGAATTAATGTCTATTTCCCCTAACCCGATTAGTCGTCGGGATTTTCTGAAGATAACGGCCGTTGCGGGTACATTACTCGCTGGCGGCAGCCTCTTACGCTTGGGCATTGCACCCAAACCCGTCACCCTGCGTGAAACGCAGACCCTGATGGGCACAGTCATCAACTTGGTTTTGGTGACGGATGATGCAGAAAACGGCCGTTTTGCCATTGAGTCCATGTTTGCTGAAATGCGACGCCTCATCGCCATCTTTGACCATCGGCAAGCAGACAGCACCTTATCTCAACTGAACCAACAAGGAAGCCTCACTGCGCCCCCTTCAGAATTAGTGGCTATTTTGAGCCAGGCCATTATGTATGGTGACTTAACTGGCGGAGCCTTTGACGTCTCTATTAAACCGCTGCTAGATGCCGTGCGCGCCGTGGGCGCTGAAAAAGCGCGGGCTGATTCCCAACAATTCGTCGATTACCGCCGCATTCAGTTGCACGATGACAAAATTGTCTTACAACCAGGCATGGCGCTGACGCTAGACGGCATTGCCAAAGGAACCGTCGTCGATGGCGCAGTGGCTGCGTTGGCAGCCCAGGGCTATGAGAATGTCTTGGTGGAAGCGGGTGGTGATTTGGTCGGAAACGGCCGTTCCGCAGACAATACACCCTGGCACGTCGGCATCCAACATCCCCGGCAGGCAGGTAGCACGATGACGACACTGCCCGTTTCGGCGCAAGCGGTCGCCACGTCTGGCGATTATATGAACACATTTACGGCAGATTTCAGCCGCCACCACATCCTCGACCCACGCACGGGCGACTCACCAGCCCAAAGCGCCAGCGTTACCGTGCTGGCGCCGAATGCCGCCACTGCCGACGCACTCAGCACCGCGCTGATGGTGATGGGGTCTGAAGCTGGACTTGCTTTGGTGGAAACAATAACGGCCGTTGAAGCCTTGTTTATTACTAAAGAGATGCAAATTTATAAAACATCCAAATTCCCCGCAGAAAAGAGAAGCTAATGAAAACTGGAACAACGATTGACCTAAACATTCCCGACCCTATCCAATTGCTGGAAAAAAAAGTAAACACATCTAGAGAAGAAGATGATGCAGACATCTTTGTTCTCAGCCTCGTTGAGTTGGGCCAGGCCTATCTGGAAATTGGAGATACGCCTAGAGCGTTAACGCAATACGAAGAAGGCATCAAATTTTGCCAGCAAACAGGCAACGAACTAGCAGAGGCACGCTTCTGGGGTTACAAAGGGATTTGCTTGATGCGGTTGGGAAATTCTGACTTTGCTCAAGTTTCTTTTTATAAATCACTCAAAATGGCGCGCGCCATCGACCATAAAAGCCTCATTGTTGATGCCCTGACCCAATTGGGGGGGCTCCTTTTAGATACGGGCAAACCAGAGAAAGCCATCTCCAAATATGAGCAAGCGTTCACTGAAGCCATGAACCTGGGCGATCAACGCCGAATCATGCTGATATCAAGCAGGCTGGGCAATATTTTCTTCGGTTTAGAATCGTTAGAAAAAGCAGTGGAATATTATGCAGTAGCCTTAAAAACGGCTCAGGATATACATGACAAACGGGCAGAATGCGCTTACCAAATTAGCATTGGCAATGCGTTTTATGCCAATGACGAAATTGGAGTGGCAAATGAGCATTTTGAGTATGCCTTGAATCTCTCAATGGAGTTGGATGATCGACAAGTTGAAATCAGTGCATTGAGCAACTTGTTAAAAACCAGCATTGCCGCCGACAAGATTAGCATGGTACTGCTTTATGGGGAGTCTGTCGTCCGTCAGGCAGCCGCGATCCATGAACAAGCGGCTGAAATTGCCAATATCCAAATCCTGACCACCTATCTCATCAATAAAGGTCTCTATCAAAAAGCATTCCCCTACCTGGAACGGGGACTTGTGATTGCAGAAGCACAGCAAGATTGGGATTGGCAGCTTACGATGCTCATGAATCTTGGTTACGCTTCCTATACCCTGGAAAATCTGCCTGAGGCAGCTGCTTATTATGAACAGGGCTTGATGGTTGCGGAAAAAGCGCTCAACAATTTGGCAGAAGCACAGATCCTAAGCCGTTTGAGTGCGATACAAGCGGATAGGGGGGACCTGGAAACGGCCGTTACTAATGCCCAATACGCTTTGGATTTAGCACAACAACTAGAAAATCCAGCCACCATTGGTGAACTACAAATGCTGCTTGCTTTCATTTACAGCGAGTTAGCTCAACCAGAAGAGGCAATCGCTTCGGGGCAAGCGGCAGCGAATACCTATCTTTCTATTGGAGAGAAAACCCTGGCAGATCAGGCGACTGCTTTTGTCACATTTCTAACCGATCCAGTAACTGCTTAGGCTCAGGGCCGTGTCTCCTGACCGTGCCCGGTTGTGGCACGGGCAGGTGACCGACCACGAGCAAAGAAGCCCGAGTATTCACCCAATCCAGTCAATTGGTTGATACGGCGAAATTGATGACGATGTGCTGGCTTGGGCCAGCCAGAATTAGAAGCTTTGGCAACTGGTCAGCTTGTTCCCTAGGGCGTTTGCATACGCCAGATTTCTGCCACAAATTTCACTAATTTACACGAATTGGGATGGTTTCAATGCTTAAAATTCGTGTAATTCGTGCAATTCGTGGCGAAAGAAGCCTATAAAACGAGTATGCAAACGCCCTGCTTGTTTCCGCTGCGTTAAGGCAGGCTGACAAAATGTAGTATAATCTTGGCTGTGCTTGTTGCTGTACGGCCGTAACCCGTATAATACCCCATCTTTTATTTCTCAAAATTTAAAAGGAGTTTTGAAATGACAGCGAACAATCATGTCCTGCTTGTGAGAGACTATCTAAAGGCACTAGAAAATGGTGAGGCTGGCGATAGCCTGGGACGATTTTTTAATGAAAATGCAATCCAAATTGAGTTTCCGAATAAACTAAATCCGGCCGGTGGAAAAAGTGATTTAGCCACAATTAAAAGACGCTCTGAAGAAGGCAAGAAACTGCTAAAAAAACAGAGCTATACCATCATATCCGAAACGGCCGATGGTGATAACGTTGCTGTTGAGGCTGAGTGGAGAGGAACTTTAGCCATCCCTGTGAGTAATCTAGCCGCCGGAGATGAAATGAAAGCTTACTTTGCACTGTTCTTCACATTTGAAAATGGTCGAATTCTTTCGCAGCGAAATTATGATTGCTTTGAACCCTGGTGATAATCATATGAAGAGAAGCGAGAAAGGGCCAAAAAATTTTTTTGCCCATGTGTAGAATACAGGCGACATAGCCTCAGGTATCTTCGGGTAAAAGCAAAACAGTACTGTCGCCCTCGGGCAAGTACAAGGACAAACACGCAAGCATGAATTACACGCTTCCCTTCGCACAATTAAATAAAAGCAACATTGCTGCTGCTGGTGGCAAAGGTGCCAATCTAGGTGAAATGACCGCGGCTGGTTTCCCTGTGCCGCCTGGATTCGTCCTGACGACAGCCGCGTATGATACTTTTGTCAAAGCACATAATTTACAGCAACAAATCGTTGATTTGGCCCACACGGTTTCAACCGACGATCCCCACTCGAGCGCAGCTGCCTCAGAGAAAATCCGGCAGCTCTTTCTGAATCGAGAGATGCCGCGTGAGGTTGTGGATGAATTATTGGCAGCAAATAAGTTGTTGGGGAGCGCAGCGGCGGATGCGCCAACGGCCGTTGCTGTGCGCTCCTCCGCCACCGCCGAAGATTTACCCACTGCTAGTTTTGCCGGACAACAAGACACCTTCCTCAACATTCGTGGCGAAGATGCCTTGCTGGCAGCTGTCAAAAAATGTTGGGCCAGCCTGTGGACAGCCCGCGCCATCGCCTATCGTCAACGGCAGGGGATCGACCCCGCGTCTGTCAGTCTGGCGGTTGTGGTACAGCAGCTGGTTGATGCCAGTGCGTCGGGCATTTTGTTCACCGCCAACCCGACCAATGGTGAACGGGAGCATGTTCTCATCAATGCTGCCTGGGGTTTGGGTGAGGGGATTGTGGGCGGATTGGTGACACCAGACAGTGTGGTCGTCGATAAAACCAACTGGCAAATTGTGTCTCAGGAGGTGAGCCGGAAAACGACGATGACGGTGCGGACGGAGAGGGGAACAGCAGAGCAGCCTGTACCTGGGGCGATGCAGAATGAGCCGGTGTTGGATGGGAAAACGGCCGTTGCTCTCGCCAAACTCGGTGCCCAAATCGAAACCCATTACCAGATGCCCATGGACATCGAATGGGCGATTGCCGACGACACAATACACATTCTCCAAGCGCGACCCATCACCTCATTGCCGCCCGCCCCGCTCAAAAATGTCGTTTGGGAACTGCCCACGCCCAATACAGTTTGGATGCGTCGCCAAATCGTTGAACATATGCCTGAACCGCTCTCACCACTCTTTGAAGACCTCTATCTGAAACAGGGACTCGCGCAGACGGTAGATGTTCTGCTTGATGCATTTGGCGAATTAGCCAATGTGCGTTTCGACCTCGATGCCATGATGCCGCATGGTTTTGCCACCACGATTAACGGGTACGCCTACACAACCGCCAGTGCGCACTTTGATGCAGATAGCATAATTGCACTTTTGAAAATTTATCCACATTTATTCAGGATGATGGAAATACCAGCCTTTGATTGGGATGGACATGTGTTGCCTAATTATCAAGCGCTGATTGCACGTTGGGACGCTGTTGATTTGAATACGGCCGATTCTGCAACTCTTCTACAAGGCATCGCTGAGATGGCCGCCGCAGACAGTGGCTATTGGTTTGGCTCGGCCGCCAACCTGGGACTCTCGCGCATATTAGATCCCGTGTTTGATAAGCTTTTGAAAACCGTGTTTCGATCTGCCTTGCCCCAAGCGGGACTCGGCAGTTCTGCTTTTCTGCGTGGCTTTGATTCAAAGGCACTCGATGCCCAAGCTGACATGGAGGCCATCGCCGACACCGTGCGCGAATCTGCAGCCCTGCGCAACCTTGTGCTCAATACGAATGCCCGTCAACTGCTCACCGCTCTCGCCCAACATCCTGATGGCCAACCGATTCTCGATCGCATCCAGCATTATTTCGATCAGTATGGCCATCAAATTTACAATCTCGATTTTGTCGATCCAACTCAGGGCGAAGATCCGCTGCCGATGTTGTTGAGTCTCAAAGCGTTGGTTAACAATCCACCCGCGCAGCCGGTTCGCGAGCGACAAGCACAGATGGCGGCCGAACGAGATGCGCTGGTTGAGCAGACAGAGCAAGCACTCAACCCCATCTCGCGCCGTCTCTTTGCATGGCTGTGGAAGTGGACGAAACAATATGCGCCTTATCGGGAACATATCATGTTTTACATGGGCGCGGCCTGGCCGACCGTGCGCAAACTGGCGCATGAATTGGGACAACGCTTAACTGCTGCTGGCACGATTGCTGCCCCAGATGATATTTATTATTTGAACAGCGACGAAATTAAGGAGGCGTTTGCAGCCCAAACTGACGGCCGTATTCACAACCATATGGCATTGGTACAAGAGCGGCGCGCTTTGCGGGAATCTCGTCAACAACTGACGCCTTTACCAAAGGTGCCAAAGGGTGGAATGCTCAAGTTTGGCCCTGTCGAATTAAAAATATTTGATCCAACACCGGATGACGCGGGCAGTGAAGGCCCTGTGTTGAGTGGCTATGCTGTTAGCACAGGGCGTGTCACAGCCCCCGCCAGTGTCATCCATTCGATTGCAGATTTTGACAAGATGCAGCCTGGTTCGATTTTGGTTTGCACGACGACAACCCCGGCGTGGACACCGCTCTTTTCACAGGCGGTGGGGTTGGTGACAGATGTGGGCGGCGCTTTGGCACATGGCTCGATTGTGGCGCGGGAGTATGGCATTCCGGCGGTGATGGGCACGGGTGTGGCTACGGAACGCATCAAATCGGGCATGCTGTTGGCGTTGGATGGAGATGCAGGCACGGTGACGTTGGTTGATGAGGTGGATGAGGAAGTTGTGGCGCGCATGGAAGCCCAAAAAGTGGCTGAGAAGCGGGCGGCTGGTAGGAAGAAAACGGCCGTTTTGGTCGCCATTGTGGGAGCGATTGTGGGCTTCATTTGGTGGAAACGAAGGAAATAAATTCATCGGTAGAGGTGGCAAACGGCCGTTTCCCGTATAATTATCATCACATTTCTAATTAAACCGGAAGGGGCGCAGGCAATTCCCTGCCTTCTTCACAATTTGGTAATCGGCAACAATCCTGCAGAGTAAAAATTGCTTTAATCATTGCCGATTCCTCAAGCAACCCGCAGCTCAAGCGCTTCAGGATTCTTGATAGTTTCTGCGGTTTATCTACAGGAGTAAAAAAATGATCGAGTTACAACAAGTACCAGGTACCAATATCATTATCTTGACTGCCAAAGGCAAAATCAGCGGCGATGATTACGAAAACACCTTTGTGCCCGCCCTTGACGCGATGCGCAAACAGTATGATAAGCTGCGCCTGCTTTATATTCTTGGCAAAGAGTATGACGGCTATGAAGCGGAGGCGATGTGGGATGATGCCAAAGTCGGCATGAAAGATTTTACGCATTTTGAAAAGCTGGGCGTCGTGACCAATAAAAAATGGATTCGTGGCTCTATCAAGGCGTTTGGCTTCCTCATTCCTGGGGAAGTGAAGCTGTTTGGTACGGATCAGTTGGAGGATGCCCATATTTGGATTCGGGCGTAGGGGTAGCCTTTTGTTTTGAATGTGTGGGAACGGCCGTTATTGGTAGATTTTTGGTAAATTGAAGAAAAACAAAACAAGGCTGCTAACTGCTTGGAACACGGTTATCAGCCTTGTTGTCTTTAGTTAGAGAACGTCCTCATCTTCATTCAGAAATGCTCTGCGCTATTTGTAATAAATCCGTCATACCCAAGTCGGGGCTGTCACTCTGCAATTCATAGCGTATCCCCGCTGTTTCCCAAACGAGCATTTGATTGGGCGCGTTGTTGTCCCATGTCGCCGATTGCATCGGATCCGTGCCCGGCTCGGGAACAAAGCCTTCGGGCATAACCCAAGTGCCGCGTATATATTCAGCGAGGACTCCCGCACGAATTTCGACCGTTTGTACGGCCGCATCGTCGCCAATGGTTTGGCCTACATTGCCGTCTTCAGCCAGAAGGCTATCTTGGGTGAGTAAAATAGTATCGTTGCCATTTTCATAGTAAAGAGTGATGAATGAGGGTACGAATGCCTCTGCAGAAGCATCGGCCATATCAGCAATCGGGGCAAAAACTTTGACGAGTTGATAGCCATCCGGTAAAGCGTTGAGCGTAGAGACAGGATAGCCAAGTAGTTTGGACGCTTGACTTATATCTGTATTGTTGGTCGCAAAGCCACCGCCTCCACTGCCACCTGTATTGTCAGTTGTCGCGGCGGTGAGGCCATCCTCATCTTGCGTAATCGTCAGTTCGAGCGGTTCTGCGCCACTAATGATCGCGCCCCCCTCCTCTGATTCAATAGCAACTGCCACATTGGGACTCGTTGTGCTGGTGATAGTTATGGTTTGCGTGTCATCCTCTACTGGCTCGGTGGTCACTTGCACATCACTGGCGGCAGGCACTTCAATCTGCGGAGGCGCTCCCTCATCGAGGGTGATGTGCACCGGCTCTGCCGCCGGTGCTGTGGCTGATGGGGTATTGCTTTCGCGTTGGAAGTAGTGGATGATATTTTGGGCGAAGGTACGTCCGGCAGGGGTAACGGCCGTAAACACCGTTATGCATAAAATGAGTAAAACAGCTCCCCAGGCCAATTGCTTGGGGCGATTGAACAAGATTGATTGTTGCATGTGATTGATATTTCCTTGTTTGTTTTGCGCCATCCATGGCATCTTGGCCATACGCTGGCGAAAGTTGGCTCCTAAAGGAGCTTCGGTTGTCTTAAGGAGATGGACAATCTGCTCCTCATCTATAAAAGGCGATTTTTTTTGTTGACTCATGACGCACTTACCTTTTGGGTCGGCCAGCTGCTGCGCAATTTGGCCAAACTCCGACGAATAATGGTTGATACATGGTTGGGAGAAAGATTCAGGTGTCCTGCAATTTTCTGAACTTGCCAGCCCACCAAATACCGTAAAACAACTATTTCTCGTGATTGGGACGGTAACTCATTGAGCAATTGCCATAAGATTTGACGTTGTTCCCGAATGATTGCCTGTTGCTCGGGCGTGTCATCTTGACCCATGAGCAATTGCTCGTTTAACGTGCTCGGCGTCCCATGCCGTTCTTTGCGCCGGTATTTGTCGATGACTAGCCGGCGGGCAATGGTCAGCAACCAACCGAGAGCCGCCTCTTCTGTGCCTGTGAATCGTCGGCGCGATTTCCACGCACGTTCGTAAGTTTCGGCCGTTAAATCTTCAACCTCTGCTTGTGTATGGCCGCTGATGCCGTAAATGTATTTAGCAACGGTGACATGGGTGCTTTCATATAAATATGCAAAAGCATTCGCTTCTTGATAGGGATAGTCGCGTCCGAAAGGAAGTTTAATGGGGAATCGAAGCTTTTGAGATAGCAATTGTGCGCTCCTTTTTTAGAGTGTATTCGGACATAGATCGGTCAATCTCCTGCAAGCCCATGCGTCGATTTCATAAGTTATTTGCGATTGGGCTTTAATCAATCATGATTGAGCTTTTATTTTTATCCTCGTGAGCTCTATATATAGAAACGCACAAATGGCGAAAATATGACAAGATTGGTAATTGTGGTGAGAAAGTTGGAACGGGCGATGTTCATTGAAATTTGAAGATTCTTATAGGATGGTAGCGAACTGGCTTTTCGAACAACCCATTTGATCCTTAGCGCCAGGCAAAATAAGGTTGCTCGAAGTGAGCCACCCGTGTGTGTTTACCTAAAATACAGACCTCGCGAAATTGGTACAACATTGCGGCTGTCGGCGCCGCAATCCAGCTCTCACCAATTGGCATGAGCAAAACTGGATTTTTGCTTTCAGGGATATTTTGCAAAATGGGGGCATCTGCACGCATAAACTCAGCTACAGGAATACGGTGGATTGATTGTACTTCGCTGGGGTTGGCAGTTAGCTTTGTAACGTGCCCACCCCAAACGACAACCGGCTTAATCGTGAAGCCCGAACGGGTAGTGTAATCATCTAAACGGCCGAGAACACGATCCATCCCCAATTTCAACCCAACCTCCTCTGCCAATTCACGCAAGGCCGTTTCTTCTGGCGATTCTCCTGCGTCGATGCGTCCGCCCGGTAGTGCCCATTGTCCTGCATGTTTTTTCAATTTAGCAGAGCGGCGCGTCAGCAAAAGGGCGGCTTGATCTTCCCAACCTGCTTCAAATGGAATACCAGCCAAGTCTGGTTTGTGGGCGACATGAACAATTGTCAGCGCAACCGCTGCAGCGCGTTTGCCGACCCGCGCTTCCCCTGCCCGAAAGGGAAAGGTGCGCAGATTGGCAGTGATGTAATGGCGCAGCTCATCATTACATTGGAGATGATCCATGCGTCCTCGTGGCTGCTCATTTCGCATGACCAGTTCGTAATGAGTCGCTTGTTGATCGAATCGTGTTAGCAGTTGGCGTGCTGTGTCAGGAACAACGGCCGTTTCATACGCATCACCAGCAAATCCTTTGACATGTGCAAGCGTCTCAAAATAGAAAATCGTTTTGAATACAACTTCTTTATCATCAACGTTGCACCGCAAAACCTGTACCCCACGATAACCGGGGATGCCTTTGGCTTCAATGTTCGGGATGATCGTTTCGCGCAAAAGGGTTTCATAAGCGTCTGCTTGGGTGTGGCTTGTCCAGCCGTGCCATTCTCGTGCAATCATGGGGTTAATGGTAACTGACTTTAGCGTGCCTGCACAGACTTTATCGGTTCTTTGGTATCTCGCGGGGTCAATGGAAATTGTGGTAAGGGAAGGGCACGCCGCTCCACTACAAATGGCATTCACCCCATGGAATTCTGAAGAGCCATTTTATCAAAACATCCCAATCAACTACAAAGGCAACTTTTTCTTCCGCAGTAATGACTTAATAATCTGGGCAAAGCCGACACGCTGTTCAAGCCGTTTTAGTTTGCGAAAGCCATCCCCATAAACAGCGTCACTGTTTTCAGCGATGCCACGTGCATAAAAAAGATCCGCTTTGCTGCCAATTTCTATGTAGTGACGGTGCGCCAGCCATTCGCAAAACCCTTCTTCATCCAGGCTGGGCAAATTGACAATGTTGTGCTGCACAAGCCACACGTGACCAAGTTCATGAATACAAACGCCTTCAAATAGGGGATGCGGTAAACCTTGTAGAATGGCGACGCTTTCAATCTTGGCGTGATCAACACGTTTCTGACGCATGTAGCGTGTGCTGGTTGTCAGACCTAGTGGATCGCGCCGACCGCCTTTGCGGGAGATGAAATCGGCGCGGTCTAGCAGTTCAATGCGGAAAGTTTTTTGGCGAAAGCCCAGGCCTTGGGCTTCAACCCAGGCAATTAAGTTTGGCATGAGCAGTTTGGCCTGGGGCGCGTTTTCGATGGCGGTAGAAGCACAATGATCGCAGCGCATGGCTTCAATCGAGCGGCGGCGCATCCGTTTGGTGGTATGTGGCACAAGCCGACCACAGTAGCTGCAAGATGCCATTGTCTGCGCATGGTCGCTGCAATAGCGGTCACCCCAACTGTTGATTTGGTACTGGCCCGTGAGCACTTTGTTACACAGTGTGCAGCGCGGTGCGATATTATTTTTGTAACATGCTGGGTGATACGGCCGTCCTTCGTGAACATAAAAGCGTGCATCCGTGATTGGTTGTTGGCAAAGGGCACAGCAAAAATGTTCAGGATGCCATTCGGCGTCTAGGGCGTTGAGGATACGGCCGTTAATGGATTGTCCACAGCTTTTACAGATATGAATTGTAGGCATAGGTCATGATTTTACTGGATTTATGCTGGCAAGGTAAGTCCCCACGCTTAAATAAAAGCTTGCCACTATTTTTGTCAATTAAATGCATAAAGCCTAGAATCATTTTTAGCAAGCGAGGATTTTTGCGTTTAGGTAAACCGCGATAAGTCCTTTGAAACAGATTATTTATCAAATCGCGGTTTCCTTGAGGAATTCACAAAATCGCGATTATTTTTAGTCAAATTACTTTTTGTGAATTACCTACTATGAATAAAAAACGAATATTTATCATTTTATTTTCAATACTTTTAAGCAGCGTTAGCTGTAATCAACAACCCGCAGCGCGAGAGCTGGACGTACAGACAGTAGAGACGGAATTGGCGCCACCCACTGAAATGGTAACGGCCTCCGCAGAAACGGCCGTTATTGAATCGTCAGGCCCGCCAGAAGTGATTGTCTCTCCAATGGCGACGGCCGTGCCCGACGCTGAGGTGGAGGCTGTATCTGAACTGGCCACCGCAGCGGATACTGCCATAGAATCAGAATCGGTGGCTGCGGGTGACCCCTTGTCAAGTAACGCCTTCGACGGAGTGACCAAAATTGCCCGTTATTTATATGCAGGGCAAGAATCGTACGGTGTGGTTTCAGATGATGGGCTAATACAGCGTATTGAAGGTGATTTGTTTGCTCAATCTGGGTTGACGGATGAATTTATTGCCCTCGATCAAGTTGAGCTTCTCGCGCCAATCGTCCCCTCAAAGATCATTGCCGTTGGACTCAACTATCGCAGTCATGCTGGGGAATCTGGCGCGGATGCGCCGGGTCTTTTTGCAAAGTTCCCCTCATCATTAGCGGGTCCAGATGACCCGATTTGGCTTTTTCCTGAATCCGATAACACCCATTTTGAAGGCGAGTTGGTTGTCGTAATTGGTAAAACAGCACACAATGTGTCTGTAGAAGAAGCGCCAGACTATATTTTTGGCGTCACGGCTGGTAACGATATAACCGAACGGACGTGGCAAACCTCTGATTTGCAATGGGTTAGGGCCAAAGCCGCGGATAGCTTTGCACCCATTGGCCCATTTATCGTTACCGGATTGAACTATAACGATCTCTTGGTGGAGACACGGCTAAACGGGGCAACGGTACAATCTGAAAGCACAGCTAACTTAATCCACAGCGTCGACGCTATTGTCAGTTATACCAGCCGTTATATAACCCTTGAACCGGGCGATATCATTTATACAGGTACCCCTGGCAGCACTCAAGCAATGGTGCCTGGTGATGTGGTGGAAGTGGAAGTAGAGGGCGTTGGCATTTTAACGAATACAGCGCAAGATTGGGACCCTGATGCATAACCTACGTTAATATGGATGTTCTGGTAGGGTCATGGCACGCCATGACCCTACTGCGATTGCCTAGGCTAAAGCACTCTCGTCACCCGAATCGCGCACGAACACACACGAGGCATCTACCAGACGGGTGATTTTTTGTGTAAAGGTGAGGTCTGGTTGCAGCGGTAAGCCAAAGATACTCAAGTCCGCACGCGGCGCTTGCGATAATGCTTCCTCAAAGCTAGCTTGCAGTGTATAAACTTGGGGTTTACCCGACAGGCGTGCCAGCGTAATAAGTTCGGTCATAAAGTCGTTTGCTTTGCCAGCCATCTCCGCATCGGTTACAGCCATACATAGATTGATACGGCCGTTCCAATTCTGTGCCAAATGATAAGCCAACAAGATCGCCAGGTCTAAGTTGCTCTGTCGTAAATCAGGCTGCCAATCTGGCCCTTGCGGCGACATCCACACATTAATTGATTGTTCGCGCCCTAATGCGATCACCGGGTGGCGGAACAACAAAGCGATGCCCATCTCATATGCGGCCGTTTTGTCTACCAGTTGTTGTAACTCTTCGAGATCGCTATCGCCGCGCAAATGTAAAAACAAAATATTAGGACGGAAAAAAGAACGGCGCAGGACCTGGGTTGTGATTCTGACCCCATTGATGAAATCTGCCTCCTCCAAAAATATTGCACGTGCATAAATATCATCATCCAGAAATGATTCGGTCAACATTTCCAGCCCTTCCAATTTCTCTCTTTGGCCTGGTGGATAAATGCCCAGCGCATGTACCATCCCCTTGGGCGAGGTCATCGCACGCAAAAAGAGATAACTGCCGGCTAACTCAGCGGTTGTGGTGATGGGGACCAAGGCGACGGGTTTCCAAGTACGTTCTGGGGCAGCTTGTATCTGGCGGGTTTTGATGACGGCCCACTCTGCTACCGAAGCAAACAAACCGCTGCGCACATCGCTTTCGACTGGGTTCAGATGGCGGCGGCTGAGATACATATAGATGCCCAACACGACGACAATCGCTACCAAACTAAAGGCGGGGGCGATGAGGAACATGACAAAAGTACAGCTTACCACCCCCACCAGGGGAACCAGACGTGGGATCCTGAGCGTAGGCCGGAAACTGACGGTATCTAATGTTTGCTCAAACAAGACAACCACGTTTAACATCGCGTAAGTGATTAGAAAGAACATGGTGATGATGCCAGCAATTGAATCCAGTCCACCGCCCGCTAAGGCTGCCAGTAAAGCGACAAAGCCTACAGCTGAGGCAAAATACATCGCATGACGTGGTTCGCCGGAGTCGGTTTCGTGTGCGAAATAATGGCTAAACGGCAGCACTCTGTGCAAAGCCAACGCTTGCATGACACGCGGCGCGGCTACTAAAGAGCCGAGTGCCGAAGAAAGTGTGGCACCTAACATACCCGCCAAGATCGCCCAGCCAAAAGCCGCCTTGTTTACCATGATGGTTGAATCCAGCAGCAGTTCCGCAGGCGTTGCGACGCGCGCGAGCCAATAGACCAACCACAAGTAGATACTCATGGTTAAAAAGATGGCGGTCATTGTACCGATTGGGATATCATGACGTGGGCTTTTTAGCGACCCACTCATGCTGATTCCCACCATGATACCGGTTACAGCCGGGAAGAAAACAGCAAACGTCTCCCAAAAAGTTGCCTCTGGATATTGGCCAATCAGTGTTGGGGTTTGGGTAAAGCCTTCTTGCCCCAAAATAGGAAAGCTGCCCAGAAATATCGAGAATAAGGAAAAGCCTACGATTGCCAGGATAAAGAATTGGGTTCTCGTTGTAAATTGGGTGCTGATGTAGACAATCAAGAATACGACTGCATAGGTTAGAATGGCAACGAGAACTTCGTGATGCGTGGGGAAAACACGCAACCATGCTTCTGTAAAGGCCAGCACATAAAGAGCGATGGAGATGCTTTGCGCCAGGAAGAGCGGAATACCGACACTGCCACCTACTTCCAATCCTAACGATTGCGAGATGATGGCAAAGGCACCACCGGCCCCAACACGTGTGTTTGTCGCAATAGACGAAACCGCTAGGCCGGTACAAATTGTGATGATGTGGGCTAGCATAATAATCGCCAGTGCACCGAGTAAGCCTGCATTGCCCACGACCCAACCCGTGCGCAAATACATGATGGCACCGAGAATGGTGAGGACGGTAGGGGTGAAAACGCCAGCGAATAAACCAAACTTTGCGGTTTGTTGTTCCGGCGTTTCGGAGTTGCCGTTGTCCTTAGAGCGCCATGTGGTCAATCTTCCTAACAATTTGTTTGCCATCGTTTCTTTACCCTAGCTTTGCCAAAAGTTGATTTGACTTAAAACGATTATAGAAATGCTTAACCAGATATTTTTAAGGAAACAAACGCAATACGGCTCTGGCCTGTAACTAGGGTGGATTTTCTCAAATGGGGGGATGTTGTGCAAATGTAAACTTGCGCTTTGGTCGGATTTGGTGACAAGGTCTAAAAATATAGCTCAATTTTAGCAGTGGATACCAACAATGTTGAAGAATGGAAATTTACTGAGATAACGAAGTTGTTTCCTTCTTGACGCGTGAGGAGGTTTTTGTTAAACTTACTTCAATCAATGAATGAAGTAAGTTGAGGAGAGAAATCTTGACCCGTTTACGCAAAGGTAATCGCGATCTTATAAAAGATATAAACCGCAATCTTGTCTTGAATTTAATCAAGAATCAGGGTCCTATCTCCCGTACTGACCTTGCGCGTATTTCGCGTTTAAGTCCAGCAACTATTTCCAACATAACGGCTGATTTCATTGCAGACGATATTGTGCACGACATTGGTGAAGGGTTATCCAGCGGTGGTCGTCGGCCGGTCATGTTGCGGTTGAATCATAGAGCTGGTTTTGTTGTGGGTCTGAAACTGATGGAAAATACGATTTCTATCGCCCTTACTGATTTAGATGCTCAGGTTTTGCATCACCGATTAGTGATTATGGACATTGATGCAGTCGCACCCTCCCCAAATATCGTAATCACCCATATTAATCAGGCCATAGAAGAAACCATTTTGGCGACAAAGGTTGAGCGTGAGCGCTTGATGGGTATTGGCATTGGTATGGCTGGTTCTGTCGATGGCGAAAAAGGGATTTGTCGTTTTTCACCTTTCTTCAATTGGCGCAATGTTTCGATCACGGAGCCGATTGCGATGCATTTTGATCTACCCGTTTACTTGGAAAATGATGTAAACACGTTGACGATTGCCGAAAAATGGTTTGGTTATGGTCATGATAGCGCCCATTTTATTGTTACCACTGTGGGGCGCGGGATTGGTGCTGGGATTGTGGTGAATAACCAGTTTTATCGTGGTGCGTTGGGGGGGGCGGGAGAAATTGGTCATATTACTTTGATTGATGGTGACTCACCGCGTACATTAGAGGCGTTAGCTTCTGATCCGGCGGTAATTGCTCGTGTAGAAACGGCCGTTGCCAATAACACACCAACCTCCCTAGCTAACAGTGCTGATATTTCCATCGCATCCATTACGGCTGCCGCAGACAACGGCGACTCTTTGGCCCAACAAGTTCTCGCCGATGCTGGTCGCTGGTTAGGTATTGGCATTGCTACCTTGATAAATATTCTCAATCCGCAATGTGTTATTGTCGCTGGTGAAGGCGTTGCTGCAGGCAAATGGCGGCTCGATCCTATGCGTGTAGCAATAAAAGCACACACATTTAATGGTCTGGCAAACGAGCTGGATATTTTTATTGAACCCTCCGGTGACGAGACCTGGGCGCGTGGCGCCGCAACCCTGGTTCTCGATGAGTTATTTAAATCACCGATACATCGGGACACGGGCAGAGCCACCGTCTAAACAGGCTCTTTTTTTGTCAAAGTTTATTTGGTCATTAAAAGAAGTTTAAGGAGAGAACATGAAAACGCGACGTTTGTTAATTGTATTTTTCACAGTAATGATGATTTTTGTTTTTATACTTTCGGCTTGTGGTTCAGCAACAGAGGAAGCACCTACCGCAGCAGAAGTGCCTCCAACAATAGAATCGACTGCAGAAGAACCAATAGCAGAAGAACCAGTAGTAGAGGAACTGGCAGTAGAAGAACCGGTTACAATAAGCTATTGGCACACAATGAGTGATCCAGAAACAGAACAACTCGAAAAGGTTGTAGCTGCTTTTGAAGCTGCCAATCCGGGTACTACAATTGAAACAACCCGCTATGCTTAC